>JAQSYT010000090.1 GCA_029256065.1 Paenibacillaceae bacterium | reverse complement strand
AAGAGAGGCATTTAACCTCTCTATATTATTTCGTTATTTTAAATTTAATTCTTGTTCAATGGTTTCTTTATTTTGTTTATAATAATTCGAATCGGTTTCCAGGACAACTTTTCCGTTAGCATCCAATATGGTGATTTTCCTTGGAGCCGGTGTGATTTTTCCTTCTTTCTTTAGTTGTTGGATTTTTTTCCATTCTGCAAAATCCGCGTGATTTATATTGTCAGAATCAGCGGCGCTATTTAGTCTAGAGGTATTTACACCACTCCCTAATAATTGAACATCGTCTTTATTTCCCACTTCCGGAACAAGTCCACTAAAATAATCGGTTGATCCTACTGCAAGACCGGCTAGCCAGTGGTATTTAGTATTTAAAAGTTCATACTCGGGAAACCACCAATAAGCATCGTCCGGACTTCCCTTATAGGTCCAATCAATATAGGCTCTAATTCTCTCATCCGGATCCAGCAAGCCCTGTCCTAATTGCGCATCTCCAAATTTAATTAAGGAGTCAATGGTACCATCTGATTGATATTGCTTTTGTTCATAGATTGTTGGCTGAATATCACTGTCCGATCTATAGTAAATGTCATCTAGAGCCACATAATTTTTGTTATATCCTATGGAAAAGTATGCAGCGTAAGTATTTGTACTATGGTTATTTTCAATCCATAAGGAAGTAGGAACAGTTTCATTTGTATCTAAACCAACTGTATTTCCAAAAGTTACATTAGCAATCCAACGCGGACTTTCTGATTGGGCATTAAAGGTTTTTAAAGAATAATCATAAGTGTAGGTGCTTAGGTAAATCCCGTTGCTATCAGTCGGGCTATAAGCATACACCACACTACCAAAAAGAAAAACAAGTGATAAAGCAGCAAAAGAAATTTTTTTAATCATAAGCGTCCAAACCTTCCTTTCTTAATATAAAATTGGAATAAAATTGAATTACTAATATGATAGTACCATATTAATCCTACTAAATAAATGGGACTTATTTATTATTTGATTGGATAACATACACTTCTATAGAGAACAATATTGCTTAAAATTTTGTCATACCAAATCGAATAAAAAGTGTAAATAATCAAATATTTAAGTAATATTTCTCTTTACAAAGAGCCTTTTTGTTGATCATAATTGGATAGCTGCAGTTTATTGACGCCCGGATACAAGAAATGCAGTATACAATATAACAGTGAAATACTCGGATTTATATAATAAGCTGAACTCCATGTGGAGGGAGGTAATTTTTCTTCACGACAGCGTAGGATCCGACTTTTTCCTGCTATAGTTGAATACAGGAGGTGAACAGGATGGAACCCAAGGTTACTTTTATCCAACCAAGCAATATTCCTTCGTTGGCATCAGTGGATTATCCTTATGCGGCCAATATCCCAGCAGGAATGGATATTGTGTTTTTGGCGGGAGCATGTCCTCTGGACCAGAACCGTACCATTCCCGAGGGAGCTGGCTATGAGCTCCAGGCCAAGCTCTGTGTGGACAATATCAAGGCAGTGCTACAGGAGAGCGGTGCTGTTTTAGAGAATCTGGTGTATACGCGGATTCTGGTGGCGGCCCGGGACAGGTCCGATTTGGTAAAGGTGTGGTCCACCGTCCGGGAGGAGTTGGGGGAGGTTAACGTGCCCAGCACACTAACCGGGGTAACACTGCTGGGATATGAGCATCAGTTGGTGGAAATCGAGGCGGTTGCCGCTGTGAAAAGTCCGTCGAATTAGCAGAATACATAGGAAAAGCTCCGTCTCCGCGGCGGAGTTTTTTGTTTGCACCAGAAAAAGACTATAAACATAGTCTTTTCATCGTCCGATATATCGAATAAGGCTGTTATTACCATTTTGCAGAAAACGGATATCCATTTTGGCGAAAGGAGGGTGAACCATGCCGGACAAAAAGCTGCATATTACAGCCGCGGAGCTTTCGGTCATGAAGGTGCTGTGGCAGAATCAGCGCTGTACGGCCGCCATCATTGTGGAGCAGTTGGAGAAACGGAGGCCGTGGCATTTCCGGACTGTCAAAACCCTGCTCCGCAATTTGGTGGCCAAGGGGCTGGCAGGTTATGAGGTGGACAAGAGGGACAGCCGGGTGTACCACTACTTTCCTCTGATCAGCGAGGAGACTTACCTGGCCCAGGAGCGGGAGCACTTCCTGGAGGAGTATTATGACGGCAACCTGGGAGCTCTGTTGAGCGGGTTTTTGAAGGACCGTCGGGGCTCTGAAGAGGAGCTGGAGGCGCTGCGGAGGCTGCTGGCGGAAGCAGCGGAGCGGAGCAACAACTCATGATCGCCCTGCAGATCGCCCTCGCCAGGGTTTTCGAGCTGTCTGTATCGGCAGCAGCGGTTGCAGCGATTGTGCTTTTATTCAGACGCTTCTTCCGGAAATGGGTGTCTCCCGCATGGCTGTTATGGCTATGGCTGATCGTGCTGGTTAAGCTGGTGGTGCCGGTATCACTTTCCGGTCTGACGGGAATCGAGAACTGGTCCGACCGCTTTGCGTACCAACAGCGTTATAGTGTGGGTTGGCTGATGGATACAGCAGCCGGATATTGGGAGAGACTCCCCTGGCAGGTGCTTCGGCATTCTGAAGAAGCTTCTCCACTGGCTGGCTACGAACGCGGGCTGGAGACTCAATGGGATGGCTTTACTTTAGATGAGGAGACTATGGCCACTAGGAGGAAGGGCAATGCAATAAACGGAGTGCAGCTGGCTGCCGTTACGATCTGGCTGACGGGAAGCCTGGTTGGGGCTGTGGCCGGATGGAGGGCGGCATGGCGGACGAGGCGTCTCATCTATCGGGCACTGCCGTGCCGGGACAGCGCTGCGCTGGATATTCTGGAGCAATGCAAAGCTGAAGCGGGTATCTCCGCTCCGGTCCAATTGCTGCTGGGGGGGACGGTATTCCCGTTCTTCTACGGCTTGTTTAAGCCGCGGATCATGCTCCCCCACGACTATGGGAAGCTTTACAACGGGGCGGAGTTAAGGCTGATTCTATTGCATGAGCTGCAGCATTGGCGGATGAAGGACAATCTGCTCCAGCTTGCGGCCAGCCTGCTCCGGATTCCGCATTGGTTTAACCCTCTTGTTCATCTGGCGGTAGAACGGCTCCGGGATGATCTTGAGCTGCGTTGCGACAAGCGGGTGACATGCAGGCTGAATACTGCGGATAAGGTGGCGTACGGCCAGCTTCTTTTGAAGCAAGGGGAGCTTAATCTGCGTTTGCCCGGAGCACGCCGAATGGGTGCCGTTACGCCATGGTTGGAAAGCCGCTCCACGCTGACTGAGCGCATCCGTGCTCTTGCAGCTTCCCTATGCGAGACGAAAGCGGCCAGGCGCTCCAGATTGGCGGCGGGAATCCTGGCGTTCTTCATCGGCTTGGGCGTACTGCCCGGGGGAAGCGATCTCTCCAGACAAATCGCCTCTGCCTCCCCGGAGCCCTCCATGTATGCCATTTGGTTGGATGAGTCGGTAAATCCGAGAAGCATGGGTGCGATCAACGAGATCAGTACCCTTATAGCCGGATTGGACGGCACGGATTCCAGGATTGAATTGCTTTTGAACCAGCCGCTGCAACGAAACGTACCCGAGCATTGGTTTGCTTCGGCAAAAATGCTGCTTATGGATGAGGATGTTCCCGTAATGGTAGATACCCGCCCTATCCGGGAGGAAATCCGACGCCGGGAAATCGGGCGCGGCCGGATTTTGATTTTTCTCCATTTTCCATACTATAACGGCAGATCGGTAGGAATCAGCGTCGCCAAGCAGAGCCTGAGCGATCTGTCCACCTTGCAGCAGCTGGAGCAAATCACGCTGTACTAATCACCATCGTGAAAGGATGTAGGTGAGATGCTTGTTCAGCAAAAGCAGGCCCCCAATGAAACGGTGAACCCGAAAGGCGGGTCCCGGCCAAGCGCTGCGGATCATATCCGCAGGCAAATCGAACAATTGCAGAAGGAACTGGAAAGAGTGAAGGAGAGTAAGGATTCACCGGAAACAAAGAATGGGAGAATAAAGGATTTAAACGGGCAAATTGAACAGCTCCAGCAAAATTTGCAGCAGGCTGCTTTGGATGAAAACCAGCAAGTAAAAGAGGAGGCTGCTGCAAAGGCTGCGGATAAGGCTCAACAAGAGTCGGCTAAGTACAAGGACGAGAAACAGCTGCAGGAGGTCCGCCAGGCCGTCAATCTGTTTGCGGTCAGCAGCAAATTTTCCGAAATGAAAACATTGCACCGGGTTAAAGTCGATATGATTGCGAAGAAGAATTTTGCCGGAGCCGCGAATATAACTGGCCGGATCATGCAAAAGTCCCTGGAGGTCCAGGAGGTATTGAAAAGAGGAAGCGAAATAAAGCCGGAACAGCTCCGTCAGAAGCAGGAACAAGATTCCGGCGGGAATGATACGGAAGTGCAGCAGGAGCAAGTCAGAGAGAGGGACCCAGTGTCCGGCAGTAAGTCTGATATACGGAACAAAGATGAACCGAATCAAGTGTCCTCCATCGATATAAAAGTCTGACGCCGGCGGCTGTTTATGTATTCCAAAGTCCATAGACGCTTCCTGCGGAATGAAAGACTATAAGTATAGTCCATTGAGCTGCATACCATGAAAGGATGAGAAACATGACCACAACTAATTCTGCAGCAGGCGTCTGCCGCTGCTCTGCAAACGGAATGTACATAGGCAAGATACAAGCGGAAAGCCGGAACCAGAGTCCATTGTCCAATTTCGCAGATTGGCTTTCGATGGCCTTATCCGAACAAATGCCCGGTTATCCGGCTAACGGCGGTACGTTTTCCCCATTAAAGTCTTATTCAGCGGCCAGCACCGGTTACCCGTTGTCCTGGGGAGCCGCATATGGCAGCTCGTTGAACAATTCACTCCTCCTGTCAGCCATCGGTGGCAATATGAAGTCGAATCCCTTACTGCTGGCAGGGCTGCTGCGTTACTCCGCATTGTCCGGTTATTCTGGAAAAAGCTAACGGAAGAAAGGCATTAGCCATGCCATATTTCCATCTGGCCGTAAGGAACCATAGTTCCTGCGGCTTTTTGCTATGCTTTCAAATCCAGAGGCTGACCGCTCCATAGCTTCATGAGCAGCAGGGCGAGAAGCATTTGGGATCAGTTTCCGGGGGAGGTGTATGCCGCAGGGCGGAATCTGGAAAAAGCGGAGCAGTTCAGCGCCGCCACCGGAGGCATGGTGAAGCCCATGCTTCTGGACGCCTCCCGGCCCTTCAGCCCGGAAGCCATGAGCCGCGTTCGAACCGTGGTCATGTGTCTGGACCAGGAAACCACAGATTTTGCCCGGCAATGTCTGCTCCATGGCATTCATTATATGGATGTAACGGCTGAAGCCGGGTTTATGGCTGCCATGGAAGGGCTGCATGAAGAGGCGGCTTCCGCGGGGGCCACAGCGGTACTCAGTGTTGGGCTGGTTCCCGGTCTGAGCAATTTGCTGGCAGCGGATGCGGCGGCAGACATGGACCGGGTAGACAGCGTGGACATTGCCTTGATGCTGGGGATGGGCGAAGCCCATGGGAGAGCGGCTATTAAATGGACGGTGGAGAATATAGCCCATGATTTCTGGGCGGGTGCCGGAACGCAGAAGCAGCAGGTGTCCAGCTTCACCTCGGGCAAGAGCTTCGACTTCGGTGAAGGGATCGGCCGGAAAACCGCCTACCGCTTTAACTTTTCCGACCAGCATACTCTCACTGGAACGTTGGGTGTTTCCTCAGTGGCTACCCGTTTATGCTTCGATTCAGGTTTAGTGACATGGCTGCTATTCGCTCTAAAAAAGCTGGGATTGCTGAAGCTGCTGCGGTTTAAGCCCATGGCCGGATTGGCTGAGGTGCTTTTTGCCCGAATGCGGCTGGGCACGGAAGCTTACGCGCTGAAGGTAGAGGCCTCCGGCAGCAGAGAAGGCCAACCGCGGAAAGCGGAGCGTTTCTTCCGAGGCAGCGTGGAATCGGAGATGACGGCGCGGGTAGCGGCGGCCGTGGCCGCGGAGCTCCACGGGGAGGACCAGCCTGCCGGGGTGCACCATATTGAGCAATTGTTCGGCACTGCTGTGCTGGGAGAGGACATCAACAGCCGGATTGTACGGCGGGGATAATGCTGCCCGTACAATTGATTTAAGATGTTTTTCCTGCCTGAATCAGGCGGTTAAAGGAGGTTGATGCATCGGCAGGATAGTGGTAAGGTATGGAAGAAAAATGAAGGAGGAGAACGGCTTGGAATCCGCTTATCAGCTTGGACGCGCAAAACCGGAGGAAGTTGGCATTAACTCCAAGGGGATTGAACAATTTATCGGTCTGATCCGGGAAAGACGGGTCGCCCTGCACAGCTTTATGCTGCTGCGGCACGGCAAGGTGGCGGCAGAAGGCTACTTCGCCCCTTTTGACAGGAACAGGCTCCACCCTATATTCTCCATCAGCAAAAGCGTCACCTCCGCCGCCGTCGGCATTGCCATCGGGGAAGGCAGATTCGGCCTTCAGGATAAAGCGGTGGAGCTGCTTTCCCGCCATGTACAGGGAGATATTCATCCGTATACGGCCAAGTTGACGGTGGAGCATCTGTTGAAGATGACCACGGTTTACCACAAGGCTCCGTCCTCGGAAACCTCCAACTGGGTGCGTACATATCTTACCTCCAAGCCGGAGCGGCCGCCGGGTTTTCTGTTCGCCTATGACACCTCGGGAACCAATCTGCTCTGTGCCATTATTCAGGAAACCACGGGAATGACCGTTCATGAATTTCTGCAGCCTAGGTTGTTCGACGCCATCGGCATGGGGCCGCTGGAATGGGAATTCTGCCCTATGGGGATTAACAGAGGCGGCAGCGGCATCCGGTGCACCACCGAAGACCTTGCGAAATTCGGTCAGCTGTATCTGCAGGACGGGATATGGGACGGCCGCCGGGTGCTGCCGGAGGGCTGGGTGGGCCGCAGCACAGCCCGCCACGTGGATAATTCCGGCCACAAGTCGCTGTTGGACGGCAAACCGGGCTATGGCTACCAATTCTGGCGCCTCCGCAACGGAGCGTACGGTGCATTCGGGCTGGGGGGACAATTCGTCGTCGTGATGCCGGACAAGGATGCGGCGTTTATTACTACCGCCAATACCCAATTTGTCAAGGACGGCCATCAGGTGATTCTGGATTGTATGTGGGAGGCCTTGTATCCGGCAATGGACGGGGAAGGGGCAGGAGCCGAACCCGCTGCAGCAGGAACGGCTTCCGGCATTCTACCGGAGAGCGGCGGCACTGCTGCGGAGTCGGCGGCTTTTGCCGGGTTTGCCGGCACCGGTTTGGAGGAGCAGCTGGCTTCCCTGCAGCTTTCGCTTCCGCCCGGAGCGCCGAATTCCGCCATGGCGGCTGCGGTTAACGGCCGTTCCTACCGGCTGGAGCCCAATCGCCACAGCTTCACTTGCTGCCGGTTCGGCCTTGCCGGTGAAGCTTCTGCTCTAAGACTGACCCGTGAAGACGGAGCAGAAGAAGCGGTGCTGCCCTTCGGCATCCACCATTGGGTCACCGGCACGGACCAATTGTTCAGCGGCGGCGAGGCCATCTGCGCCTCCGGTACCTGGGTGGACGGGCATACTCTGCTCATCCACATGCATCTCTTGGACAGGCTTCAGATGGTGATGTTCATATGTCATTTTGAGGAGAACACCATGGCTATCCAGCTTGTAATGCCTGGCGTCCACTTCAAGGACGAGCTGGAATGCGATCTGATCGGGACCCTGGCGGATGAACGCCGCTAAGCTGTTTTATTAAGGGAGGACCCTATGAATCCGCTTAAGGAATATAAAAAGCTTAACGCCAGAACATGCTCTGTCTTAACAGTTGGCGGCTTCCGGCCTGCCAATAACCCGTTGGCCAGCAACTTCTTCCTGGCCCACGTGGGCAGGCCGGAGGAGGCATGGCCTGTTAATAACGGGGAACCGCTGGCTTACATTTGCCAATTGAATCTTACAGAAGCACCCTATGTTCCCGACATGCTGAAGGATATTGCTATCCTCACCTTTTTTATCAATGTGGACCAGTATCTGGCTGATGACCGGAATGAAGGGGCCTGGTGCATCCGGGCCTACAGCTCTCTGGAAGGACTGGTTCCCTTACAGCCGCCCAAGGGCAGCACACCGCGAAAAGGATTCGAATGCAGATGGGAGCTGCACGGGGAGGATTATCCGGTTTATGATGATCCGGAGCTGGCTCCGGTCCCCGGCGTAACGGAGGAAAAGCTGGAAGAACTGCTGGAGGACCAGGAGCTGTATAATCTGAAAAAAACCAAAATCGGCGGCTGGGCCAGCAATATCCAGCATCCCCAGAGCTGGAGCTGCCCGGACGATGTGGAGCCGTCCTTCTGCCTGCAGATCAATTCGGAAGAAAAGGTCCGCCTCAACTGGGTGGACAGCGGCACCATTTACATTGCCCGGAATATGGCAAAGGTTGGGGAGCCGGAGTGGTTCATGGATTTGCAATTTTATTAAGCCGCAGCTGTGCTGTATGGGTACCTGCGGGAGAGGAATGAGCGGATGGGCTGGACATGGGCGAAGGACAGTATTTTGAACAATATCGATGCGGATATTCCGCCAAAAGATATTTTTGTGGCTGTATGTGTGGAACTGGGAAGATATTACCGGGAAAAGGGGTACTCATTCACAAAATCACGGCCTAAGCTGACCCTCACTTCCGGCGATATTCAGTTGGAAATCATTCTGAAATCCTCCGGCTTCAATAGAGCCGGGGAATCGGTAAGTCTGGAGATCATGCCGACATTTTATTGTTTGCCTTATGTGAAAGCGGGCGTGCAGGGCAGAGGAATTTTATTTGATCATTCAAGCATAAGCTCGGAATTTAACCTTCACAAAAACGATCTTGCATGTGAGTTGATCGGTATTTATGGCGATGTGACAAGTTTTGTGAATCATGCAAATCCTACTGAAAAAATCAGATATACTCATATGTGCGATGTTTACGGGATCAACGAGACCAAGTTTTTGCAAATTATCCGCTATATCAACGAACGGATTGTTTCCTGGATAGAGAAAATTCAAATTGAATCAGGCGTCGAGGAAATGATCGCATTCCAAAGAGCGGAACGGCCGGGTTGGAATCTTCAAAACTGCAATGACTTTGTCAATTGCAGTCTTGCCTACTACATCTGCGACAGGTTCCCGGCATTGGCCCAAAAGTGGGACATCGGTTCGTTAGAAGAGGGTTAACCAAGCTGGACGGAGGCAAGTGATACGTTTATTCCATCCGGAACACCTTGCCCTTGGGCACAAAGGGAAGATGCCGGCCCTTCGGCAGCAGGTAGGCATGCTCCCGGCGCACTTCCAATCTTTCGCAGTAGCCGTCAGTGATAATCAACAGCGGCGCCTCCTTGGGGAAGTCCTCCGCCTGCTCCAGCAGATCGATGCCGGGCTGGAGGACCGTGCCGCCCCGGCCCTTGACCGTGACCCGGTCCGCAACCGCCTCCACCGCCAGATAACCCTGGTCATGGGCGGCGGCGTCGCAGAACACCACCCGGACCAGCGGCACCTCCCGGGACAGGCTGTAGCTGGCGATGGCCCCCAAGGCCATGCCCAACAGCCTGGTGTCCATGGAGCCGGAGGTGTCCAGGACCACACCGAAGGTCCGGCCAAAGGCCGCATCGGGGTTGGGCACCCAGCAGGGCCGGGGAATATCCGGCGTGGAGGCTTGCCTGCGGCTGATTCGGGCATAGGTCCGGACCTTCTCCACTGGAGTAAAATGCTCATCGAACCACTTGGCCAGCTCCACATCCCACCGGATAGGCGGCTGCGAAAGCGCCCGAATTTCCTCGATCAACCCGGCGGGAAGGAGCCCCCGGTTTTCCCCGTCATGATACTCCAATCCCTGGGCCAGACAGCCGCGGTAAAAATCATCCAGCGCCACCCCCTCCCCGCGGCTCCACCAGTCCGGTGTCTGCCCGCCCAGTATATCTCCTGTTCCCACACCCCGGAAGGTGGCCATTTTGCGGTACAGTCTCAGATCGTTGACAATCCGGTCATAGACGGATTCCGCCGACAGCCCCGCCAGCTCCGGGTCAAGCAGCCCGCCCACCCTGGGGAACGCCCCCAATTGCAGCTCCATCAGCCACTGGTTAATTACATAATCGCAGGCCACATTCCACAGATAAGGGTCCCTCCCATCCGTACGGGCATGATGCCGCAAGCCCACATGGAGAAACTCATGGGCAAGCACAAACCGGCATTCCTGCTCATCCAGACCCGCCGCCGGGTTCATATAAATTTCCCGTGCCTCCGCATCAACAGCTGCTATGGAGATAGATAGCCGTTGGCACAGGACCGGGTCCTCGATGATGGTAAAATGAGCCGCCATAGCTCCCATGAGGGGGTAGCTGTTAATAAACCAATTCCGCGCTTTTTTGGCGGGAGTGAGGCTATCCCGGTTCGCCCCCAGATAAGGCTCATAGCCTGCGGTAACATTGACAGCGCTGGTTACAGCCAGCGCCAGACCTTTTCCCAAAAGCTCCGGCCAATTGATCTTCTGCCTTCTCCAGCTCCAGTAACGGTCCTCCGCCGTATTGGTATTCCAGAGCATATCCTGAAGGCCGTGTCCGGCTGTCCCCCAGTTGGATAAAGCGGGAGGCAGTCCATTTTCCAAAAAGTGGGTGTAAAGCTCCTCCTCGCTTTTGGCGGGAAGCTCCACCCGGCCTCCCATACCCGCAGGGGGTTTGCCTAATTTCATATCATAAAGAAACTTGGCCACAAAGCAGTCGCAGGCCGCATTCCACAGCTCCTGCCGCTCCCTCCTCTGAAAATGGCCAAAGCCCAGATGCAGCAGGGCATGGGCAAGCACATACACCCACTCCTCCGGCAGCCCTCTGCGTTTGGGGTGGACATGAACCGCCCCGTGGCTCTCCACCGTCACCCACCCTTGATCGGGACAGAGAGGCTTTTCCTCATAACGTTTGATTCTTGCGCGTGCGGCCAAAGGGGCGAACATGGGATGCCCGGAGATGATCTCCAGCCCTTCTGTAAAGGCCTTGGTGGCCGGGTCCTGCTGCTCTCTGTTTTTCGCTCTCACCATCTTACCCCTCCTTTTTCCGCTGCACCAATCTTGGCAAATCCCGCACGATTTCCACCAGGAACCAGTCGGGCAGGCTCTCTCCCGATTCACTTTCAGAGACGGCAAGCTGGGCAATCTCCAGGCTGATGGTGCTTAAATCCTTAATCAGAGCCTTGGCCCGATGGACCAGCTGCTGATTGCGCCCGCTTAAGCCTTCTTTTGCAGGAGGCAGCTCCTTCAGCAGATGCGCCCGGAAGGATTGGGCCAGGAAATAAAGCACATCCCGGTCCTGGGGCTCACGGGGCCAGCCGGTTTCCCCCTCCAGAATGGCATGAAGCCTGTATTTGCTTTGGGTTTGTTTATAGAAGGCATTGAATTGCCCGGCGTGATGGGGTGACAGGCAGCCTGCCGCCAGAATATCCAGAATCCCTGGGGACAACCCGTCCCCGTATTCCTTCAGGGCGTCGCTGAGCATATGCCAGGCTCTGGGAGTAGAGAAGGGCTCCTCATGCTTGGGCGGCTGGACCCACAGATGATCCGGGCGGGTTTCGATGTAGTTCACGACAAATGGGTGAATTTCGCTATCATACGCCCATTCCAGCCACTCCCGGTGGGATACCTTCAGCTGCACATGGAACATGCGGTTGATTAGCGCAGAGGACAGGGGTTTGACGATGGCGCTGTCCTGAGCGCGGTTGCCTGCTCCAATGACCACAGAGCCTTCCGGCAAACGGTAATCCCCGATCCGTTTCTCCAGAATCAGACTGTAGAAGGCCTTCTGAACCTCATGGGAGCAGGCATTCAGCTCATCCAGAAACAAGCAGTAGGGTTCGCTTCGGGCGATCATGTCCGGTGGGCAGAACCGGCTTTTTCCTTCTACTATCTGCGGCACACCGATGAGATCCTCCGGGGCCAGTTGGCTGCCCAGCAGGGATACGCAGGGCAGTCCTACCATATGGGCGAACTGCTGGACCAGAGAGGACTTCCCGATGCCGGGCGGCCCCCAAATAAACACAGGGCGGACAATAGCAATATTGAGCAGCAGCTCCATGAGCTGTTTGGAAGTGACAGATGTGGAAATATTCATTGCAATTCCTTTCATTACCATAGGTTGCCGGCAGACCGGTTATAAACAGGTTAGCATGGAACGGCTGCCAGTGAGGGTAAAGTTTCCGTATAAGGAATTTCGAAGGCCCCTCGTAATACTTTCACCCTGTTCAATTTCTCCTTGATGCTGGAAAATAAGAGCATTCGAACACCGGGAGTTGATGACCATGGCTATCGTGCAAGTGCAGTCCAACCATCCGCAATATTCCTTTTTGATCAAAAAGAACCCTGGCTCCGGCATGCAGCTCCGCGCCGTCCGCAAGGGTATGGCCTACGGCTGGTATTCCAACGATGAAACCTACAATGTGTATTTTAAGGATGCGGACAATGAAATTTCCTATAAACAATATGCGGACGAAAATTTCGAATACCTGAATGTGTCCCGCTACAACTCGCCTTTGTTTGCACTGAATGCCATCAATGAATTTTTCTCCGCTCCCTTGAAGGCCCGTGACGAACGGGATACAGAGGGGTATGAGCATACCTTCTTCGTCAATCTGGTCCATATTGAGCGGGAGCGGTACATCGAATTTTTCCAAAAGCATATGAAGGACTTTACCTTTACGGTGAAGCATCAAGCCCATAAGAGCTACTCCCTTGCCATCGGGACGAGGAAGAGTCTATACCATCTGCTGCATGCTTCCAGTGTGGTCTGCCTGTTTTTGGCCATGTTCGGCAATGAGTATTTCGATATTTCGGACAGCATTCTGGACAAATATATCAAGAGTGTGAATGTCATCGATGCGCCGTTTTATATCCGCAGCCTGTTTGTGCGCAATTTCCTGTCCTCCCGGGACCGCTTCAAGAAGTACAAGGCGGAGCTGGAGAAAACGGAGCGCTACAGCATCCGGTTTGCTTACGGCGGCACGGGTTATCAGCGGAGGAGCTATATGGGGGACGCGCTGGCTTTTGACAAGGCGATTCTGGATGTGGGCTGCGGCGAGGGATTCTATGCCATTCCCTTCGCAGGCAAGATTGAGGGCAGCTATTATGCCGTGGACATCAACGAGGAGCTGCTGGAGAAGGTTAAGCGCAAGGCGGAGGCCAAGGAGCTGGACAATATCGCGGTGTTCTCCTCCTTGGACCAGTTTCTCGACAGCTACAATGGGGAGCAGGTGGATGTGATCCTGACGGAGGTCATCGAGCATATGAAGGAGGACGAGGCCAAGGAGCTGATCCGGCAAATCCTGAGCCATGTGGAGTTCGGCTGTTTCATCATTACCACCCCCAACGCCGATTTCAACGCCTTTTATGAGCTGGACCATTTGCGCCATGAGGACCACAAGTGGGAGATGGGGGAAGAGACTTTCCGGGAGTGGGTCCGGGAGGTCATTAAAGACTTCAAGCTTCAACCGGAATTTATTGCAGTGGGTGACTGCGTGAACGATATCACGACCACACAGGGTGTTATTTTGAAAAGAGAGGGGGCATAACCATGGAAATCCGTGCAGCTGTACACACGGTGTTTATGCTGGTGGGCTCAACCGAATGCGGCAAAACCACCTTTGCCAAGGAGGTGCTGATTCCAGGGCTCCGTTTTGAGGATGCGGGGCGGAACATCAGGGCGAACATCCAGTATCTCTCCTCGGATGCTATCCGCCAGGAGGTGCTGGGTTACGAATACGACAAGTATGACCAGATTATGCTGGAGGCCAGCGACCAGGCGTTTCATCTGCTTTTCGAAAAGCTGAAGGCGGCCACCACCTTCCCGCTGAACGCGGAGTTTGTGGTGGTGGATACCACAGGCCTGTCGGAGGATTTCCGGGCCAGGGTGAAGGAAATCGCCTACCAGAACCAGTACAGGGTGGACACCATCGTCTTCGATTACAAGAAGCGGGAGGACTATTATGCCTCCGAGCGCTCCAAGAAGCTGATTACCAGCCATATTAACCGGTTGCGTAAAGAGGTTCTGGGCGCCCTTCCGCGGGAGGGGTACAACAGCATCCACAAGGTGCGGGCCAAGGATTTTTACCTGCCGGAGGAAGGGAAGGCAAATCCGGAATACCGCATTGTAGTTGAAAATAAGGAGGAGTATCTGGCCACTGTGCTGCCCCGGGACCGGCAATATATCCTCATCGGTGATGTCCATGAATGTGTGGACGACCTGAAGGGACTGCTGCTGGATCACGGCTACAAGCTGAACGGCGGCAGACTGGAGGCAGCCGGCAGGGTAGCGGAAACCAGGCTGGTGCTGGTGGGGGATTGGATCGACAAGGGAGGGTTTACCAAGGAGGTTGTCGAGTTCTTATATGACAACCGGGATTACTTTTACTTCGTGCTGGGGAACCACGAAAACTTCGTGGATAAATATCTCCGGGGCGAGGTGGCCGGAGTGGAGCAGGAGCTGTTGGACAGCTATTTTGACTCGGTGCGGGTGTTGGCTGAAGAGCCGGAGCTGCTGGAGAAATTCCGCCATCTGGTTTCCCTGTCCCAGCCCTTCTACCGGTACGCGGGAGCCGGGGGACCCTCCTTCTATGTAACCCATGCCCCGTGCCGGAAGAAATATATCGGCAAGCTGGACACCGGCTCCAGGCGACATCAGCGGAACCTGCGGATCAACCGGGAGGAGCCGCTGGAGGGACAGCTGGCATTCCTCCGGGAGGAGGCGGTAACGAACCATCCCTATCATGTGTTCGGCCATATTGCCGCTGCGAAGACCTTCCGCATCGGGAACAAGCTCCATATCGACACCGGCTGCGCCCACGGCAACCAGCTCACCTCCGTGAGCATCGGGTATAAGCCCTTCTATAAAAGCCGGAAATCGGCCTGTGTGGCAGCGGTTCAGGAGGAGCTGCCTGTTCTGTTCCGGGAGGAGCGGAGGGTGACGCTCCGGGACCTGGGCGACGAGGACATCCGGCGGCTCCAGTATTGCTCCTGCAATCAGGTGAACTTCATCTCCGGGACCATGTCTCCGGCGGATAAGGACGAAGCGGCCGGGGAGCTGGAGTCCCTGGAGCGGGGGCTGGCCTACTTCCGGGAGCGGGGCGTCGGGCAGGTGGTGCTCCAGCCCAAATATATGGGCTCCCGTTGCAATATCTATCTGCACCGTGACCCGGAGCAATGCTTTGCCGTCAGCCGCAACGGCTACCGGATGAAGCAGCCGGATATGACCTCCGTATATGGCGGGCTGCTGACCAGGTTCGGCAGCTATATGGCAGCAGAGGGAATTTCCATGCTGGTGCTGGACGGAGAGCTCCTGCCCTGGAGGGCCATGGGCGAAGGGCTGATTAACCGGCAGTTCGCGGTCATCGGCAAAGCGCTGGAGACGGAGCTTGCGTTTCTGGCCGGACATGGCTTTGAGGCGGCTTACGGGAAGCTTGTGGAGGAGTATGAGGCCAGCGGTTTCGATAAGGACCAGCATCATACTGCGAAAGGCGAGCTGATGGAAAAATACGGCTCCCATGTGTACCAGAACTACAAGGATATCCACGCCATCCGGCAGACCTATGTGCCTTTGGCGGACCATGCGGCAGCCTA
>JAQSYT010000466.1 GCA_029256065.1 Paenibacillaceae bacterium | reverse complement strand
GGGTCAGGCTCAAAAGACTGTACCCTGTAATTTAAGCGTTACTGAGTACTAGGGCGTGTTTGCAAACACGCCCTAATATTGCCGGGAGCTGGCAATCGCGTCCTCAATCTCCTGCAGATTCTGGAGAATTTGCTGCTCCTGGGAATGGTTGGGCTCAGACAGCAGTTGGGTTTTGGCTTCCGCTGCCCGGCGCTCTGCCTGCTCCAGCTTGGCCCATGCGTGGTGGCGGTCTACCGGATTCGCGGAGGCTTGGGCTTTAGCCGCTTCCTCTCTGGCTTGATTCAATTCGTGAATAGCCTCATTGACACTGGTAAGCACATGCTCAAGACGCTGCTGGTGCTGGAGATATTCAGTCATGGCTTGCTCTCCTCCTTGGGGGCGAATGCGGGAAACATGGCGTTCGCTTATAGGATGCCCAGGGCGTGTCTGATAACTCCGAGGGGAGCAGATTTTATAGAATTTTCGTTCCGGGCTAAGCTTAGCCCGGCCAGAGCTATCTGGCTTCAGCCTCGTCCCATTCCAGCTTGGCCAGCGGAAACATCTCTATGGCCCGCGGGAAAATACCCTGCACATATGCGATCAGCACTCCGTAGTTGACGATAGGCACGCCGGCGTCTACCGCCTGTGCAATCCGGTGCAGCATGGACCGCCGGTTCAGCATGCAGGAGCCGCAATGAACAATGAGCGAATAATCGGTAATATTGCCGGGGAAGGTATAGCCGCTGGCGTATTCGAAATGCAGCTCCTTGCCTGTGCTTTGACGGACCCAGCGGGGTATCTTCACCCGGCCGATATCATCGGACTGCTGATGGTGGGTGCAGGCCTCCGCCACCAGAATTTTGTCCCCGTCCTGAAGCTTCTCCAGGGCGCGGGCACCGCTGACCAGCTCGGCCAAATCACCCTTATGCCTGGCAAAAAGAATAGAGAAGGATGTTAGCGGCACATCCTTCGGGGTGTCCGCGGCGACCTTCAGGAACGCCTGGGAATCGGTAATGACCAAAGCTGGTTTGGTTCCAAGCCGCTCCAGCGTCTCCTTCAGTTCATATTCCTTGGTCACCACCGCAATGGCGTCCGCCTCCAGGATATCCCGGATGGTCTGCTGCTGGGGCAGAATCAGCCTGCCTTTGGGAGCGGCCTTGTCGATAGGGGTGACCAGCACCACAAAATCTCCAGGGCGTACCAGGTCGCCGACAATTTTGAATTTATCCTCGTCATCGGGCACCGCTTCCCCCATGGCTTTGCGCAGCTCGTTAATGCCTTTGCCATTGGATGCAGAGACAGCGTAAACAGCCAGCTCCAGCTTTTCCCGGATATCCTTGAGGAGGAGTTCGGTATCGGACTCCAGATCGATTTTGTTCAGTACGCCTAAGGCGGGAATTTTCTTTTGGCGCAGATATGCAGCCAGGGATACATCAAAATCGCTCAGGCCTTCCTCCGCATCCACCACCAAAAGCGCCAAATCAGTTTTTTCTACCACTTCCAAGGTTTTGCGCTTCCGCAGCTCGCCAAGCTCACCTTCGTCATCAAGTCCAGCTGTGTCGATGAAAACTACCGGTCCCAGCGGCAGCAGCTCCATGGATTTATAAACAGGGTCCGTTGTCGTCCCTTTGACGGGGGAGACAACGGCTGTTTCCTGCTTGGTGATCGCGTTAATCAGACTGGACTTCCCCGCATTCCGTTTACCGAACAGGGCAATGTGGACGCGGTTGGACCGGGGAGTAGCATTCATGCTCATGATCCCGTTTCCCCTTTCATTTGCCCGGAATTCCGGGCTTGGTAATTTGGCGCGGGCTCAGGATGCGCTCTGCCTCCTCCGCGGTCATTAAACCTTCGCGGATCAGCGCCTCCCGCACAGAAATGCCCTCCGCCTGGGCCTGCTTGGCAATGCGCGCCGCAGTTTCGTAGCCGATATAATCCACCAGGGCAGCCGCAAGCGCTGAGGATTTCTCCACCCGCTCGGCGGATCTGCCGGCGTCCGCCTCCAGGCCGCGGATGCATTTTTCCTCGAATAAAGCAACCGCCTTAGTAAGCACTTCCAGCGATTCCAATAGCGATTCTGCAATCAGAGGCGAGAATGCATTGAGCTCCAATTGCCCGCTCATGGCAGCCAATGTGATAGCTGTATCGTTGGCTATTACCCGCATGGCGGTTTGGCCTGTCATCTCGGCCATAACCGGGTTCACCTTACCGGGCATAATGGAGGAGCCTGCCTGCACGGCGGGCAGCCGCAGCTCACCCAGGCCTCCGGCAGGACCGGAGGCAAGCAGCCGCAGGTCTCCGGAAATTTTCAGCAAATTAACAGAGGCGGCCTTCAGCAGACCGGATACCTCCACAAACACATCCATGTTCTGGGTAGGGTCCATCGGAAACTCGCTGCGGGCCAGACCCAACCCTGTCAGCTCCTGCAGCAGCTCTGTTACGGTAAAGGTGTACTTCAGCGGCGCATTCAAGCCGGTGCCGATGGCGGTGCCGCCGATATTGATTTCCCGCAGGCGCTCCTCCACCTTGTACAGCCTCCAACGGTCACGGGCAACCGCCTTGGCATAAGCGCCGAAGCCTTGTCCGGCTGTCATGGGGAGGGCGTCCATCAGTTGGGTACGCCCCAGCCTTAGGACATTGGCGAAGGCTTCTTCTTTTTCTTGAAGTGCCTCTTGCAGGGAGGCGAAGGCATTGGCCAAGGGCCGGAGCAGCCGGATGGCGGCAATGCGCAGGGCTGTGGGGTAAACATCGTTGGTGGATTGGCCCAGATTGACATGATCCAAGGGATGTACCAGGTCATATCCGCCAGGCTTCCCGCCAAGACGGATAATGGCCAAATTGGCGACCACCTCGTTGACATTCATGTTCGTTGAGGTTCCTGCGCCGCCCTGGAGGGCATCCACCGGGAAGGAGCTTTCATACTCGTTAGTCAGGATCTGGCCGCAGGCGTAGATGACGGCATCGGCTATCTCCACCGGCAGAAGGCCCAGCCGTTTGTTAGCCATAGCTGCCGCTTGCTTAACCAGAACCATGGCAGCAATCAGGTGGCGGTTCACCGGCCTGCCGCTGACGGGGAAATTATCCAAGGCCCGCTGGGTGTGGATGCCGTACAAGATATCCGTATGCAGGGTTTTCGAGCCCAGCAGATCCGTTTCGGTACGGGTTTCAGAGTTGGCGGTCAGCAATGGGACCACTCCTATCGCGTAAAAAAAATGAATGATTGACTCTATCATACCAGACATCAGGGGTTGGGAGTGAGAGGATGTGTGGCTACG
>JAQSYT010000089.1 GCA_029256065.1 Paenibacillaceae bacterium | reverse complement strand
TGGATGAATGGTTCCTCCGGAGGAAGAGGATCAAGCTCCCGCACCAACTGAAACAGCTCCTCCTCCCGCAGGCGCTCTGCCTTGCCCTTCACATCAGAGCGGCGTTCACCCTCCTGCACCAGTTCCCGCCCGATCACCTCCAAACGCCGTTTACACCGGTCCAATATCCGCTCTGCTTTTACAAGCCCTTCCTGCACCGGCTGCAAATCCCGGGCAAGCTTGGCGAGCTGATCCGACAGCACCATATATTGGGTCCCCTGCTCCAGTTGAAACTCCAGCTGCCGCTGACGTTGAACCATCAATTGCTGTTCCTGGTGGAGCTCATCCTTACGGACGTCCAGCCGCCGAAGCTCCGCTGCCGTCCGGACCAGCACCGCTTCCAGCTGCTGCTGCCGCTCCCTGAGTCTGGCAGACTGCTTCTCTTGCTCATGCACCTGCTCCAGTGGATATTGGGTGAAGAAGGCCCCCGCCAGCTTCACGGCATCCCGCCAGGCCTCCAGCTCGTTTTCCTTCTCCTTCCGCCGCTTCTCTGCCTGCTCCGCCAGTACCGCTCCGGCAAATACACCGTATTCCACCGGCTCCCCGCGGAATAGCTGCTCCAGTTCCTCCAACCCTATAGTCGCCCGCGATTGCAGGCAGATATAATCCATCAACCGCTGCTTGCTCTCCTGCATCCAAACACGCCACCGTTCTTCTAGGTCTATACTAAGAATGGTACTATACATACCTCGAAACGCCTAGTGTTAATCGAAGGCAACGATTAGAGGAGGGACAGCAGCGTTGGCTAACGAATCTGTAGCACTCTATTTCGCCAAAACGGGCATGATAAAAAATCTAACGAATCTGTCACACGCTATTCGCCTGTATGAGACCATTTCGGCACCCATTTCAGACAAATAGCGTGGCTGAGATTCGTTAGATTACCAAAACGCTCACAAGCGGCCAAATAGCGTTTCACAGATTCGTTAGCCGTTCTGCCCTGTTCCCCGGTACTAGCGTGGTATAGTTATAGTAGAAGAATACCACCTCGGCGGGAGACGACTTATATGAACAATTCTGCAACCATCACCTTTGTTGAAGGGTTGCCCGGCAGCGGCAAAACCACCTTATCCACCTGGCTTCAAACCCATCTGCAAGCCCACCTAGTCACGGAGGACAGTCCGCATTATCCAAATGATTTCAGTGGAATTGCCGGAATACCCCCGTGTCTTTACTCCACTCTCGTTCAAACCTACCCCATACTGAAGGAATACACGTTTGAATACGTGTCCATCCATTATGTGCAAATTCCGCATATGGAATCGAGATATCCTCATGAAACGGATCTGATCCGCCTGCTGCGCCAATGGGAATTCGGGAATGAATTCAATTCCAATATTACTTTGGAGCACTACATCACCTGCAGCTTGGGTTTATTATTCAAATGGATTGAAGCCATAGATGTTACTGGAGGACCCCTTATTCTGGACAGCGTCTTGCTGCAAAACCCCATCAATGAGCTGTTGTTCCGGAATGCGCCAGAGGAGACCATTCTCCATTACTGCCATTTGCTTGCCAATGCTTTTACTGGCTTCCAGGTAAACTGTATCTATCTTGAAAGAGATTCTGCCGTTCAGTCCATTGACTTCGCAGCCCGCGTCAAGGGAGTGTCCTGGAGCAGCCGGGTAGCCAAGTTGATTGCGCAAACCCCGTATGGTCTTGCCAACAGCCTGGAGGGGATGGATGGAATGCTCCGGTTTTTCGAGCACCGCCGCAGGATCGAAAAAAGTCTTTTGTCCAGCCGTCTTATGAATCATAAAGTCTACCTCGTGAACGAGCAGCAGTGGGACCAACTCCGGGAGTGGATTCAAAGGGACTTTGCTTAAAAATAGCGAGGTGATGGTTATGGAAAAAAAGGTTGTGAGGTTTGGAAAGCGAATCGGAGTTGAGCAAGGGGATTCGATCTCCTTGCCGGATGGGATCAGTGAGGATCTTATACAATTTCTTGCTGATGTCATAGAAGAATATGATCTAACCTTACATGGGCTTAAATGATACCCAAATTGGAGTCAAATAATAAAAAAACCAAGGAGCTAAGCAGTTCGCTGCCGCTAGCTTCTTGGTTTTTGTCCGTACGTAGCCACCACCCGCATCTACTCAAACTCACGTTGGAACACCTGCAGCGTTTTCTGCCCGGCCGATTTATCCAAGATGGCAAACACGATCCGGTCAAATAAAGAGCCGTACCCTTCATCCACCAGCACCTGTTTGAACCACCCGGCTACCTCACTGGGGATGTTCCTAAAAACGCCACAGCCGAAGGCTCCCAGAACGATTGCCTTTTCCCCATGATGGGCCGCCACCGAAAGAATGAACCGGGTCCGCTCCAGCATAACGGGGGCGATCCTTTCCACATGCTCCGGCTCCCTCTCCCGCACTACTCCGGCATTTACCGCCGGTGCCGTGATCATGGACACCACATATGGCCTCTCCAGCAGCCCGCCGCGGTCCTCACGGAACACGGGAACTTTTGGAGAGTAAATCATATGATCCGAATACAGACAGGTTTTCAGGTTCCGGTTATGCCGGTACATCTCCTCCATTTGGGAAATAGAAGGATACAGCGCCGAGGAGCGGGCCAGACTTTCCTCCTGCGCCTGACTTCCTCCCAGAAACCCGCCGCCCGGATTTTTGGCTGAAGCAAAGTTCAAACAAACGGTTTCCGCTACTCCCTCCACCTGCACAAGCCTCTGTGCGGCAGCCAAGGTGGATTCATCCGTAATCTCAATTTCAGGCGAGGCAGACTTTCCCACACCAGCCTCCGCTCCCAGTTTGATCTCCGGCAGCATTCCCGGTGTGTACAGCTTGGAATTCTTCACAGCTGCTTCTATTTCCGGCTTTACCTCAACACGTGCCCCATCCTGATTCAAATAAGCTCCATTTTCAATAATGTTCAATGTTTCTTGTGCTATTTTGGACCGGACTTCCCGGTTATTGATGTTCATTCTTTTCACTCCAATGCTCATAAATTCACTGCAGATGGGGGTTCATCGCTTGCCAGCAAATCCTCCCGCAGCTTCGTCAAGATCTCACCCAGCCAGTTGGTCCCTCTCCATGTGGCGCGGTTCCTGATCCGGGGATCATCCTCCTCCAAACCCACACCCCATATCCTGTCTGTAGGACTGGCCTCCACCAGTGTAGTACCCTTCGTAGCCAGCAGCGTTTCCAACAGGAGCGGGTTCTGGGTGAATTTCCCATGGTTTGCTTCATACACAAACTGCTTGCAATGGGCTTCCCACAGATTTTTATCAAAGCCTTGCACCTTCCGCCCAAGCGCCTTCTGCTCCCTGGGGGTAAATGCGGACAGAATCCTCTCCGCCATCAGATGATCCCCAAACAGAACCGCCTTCCGGTGCATCATATACTGCTCAGCACAATTGTACTGCACCCCTCCGATTTCAAAATCAGCAGGATGCCATTGGGAAAACGGCGATTCCGTCCGGTAAAAAAACGTAAACCTCTCCATATATCAATACTCCTTATCTATTCCATACTCCCCCAATGGGGATTAAAGCGGTACAGCTTCGAGGGCCGATGCCCCGCATCCTTCGTAAACTCGTTGGTCTCTGTCACCAGGGGGGCGATCTTGCGCCGGAAAGCCGCAGCCAGCAGCTCCTTGCCCAGAATCACCTCATATACCTGCTGAAGCTCCGACAGGGTGAACAGGGACGGCATCAGGTGAAAGGCAATATCCGTGTACTCAATTTTATTGCGCAGCCGCTCAATGGCATATTCGATAATCTTGGCATGGTCAAACGCAAGCCCCTCCGATTCCACGATCTCCCGGCTCACCCGTTTCGTCCGGCCCGCATAACTCGTCGTCACCTTCACAGTTGCGCTGAGAGACTCTGATTCATGCGCCAGGGAAACGCGGATCAGCCGCTCCAACTCGTAACCGTCCGCAAGCATGGTTTTCTTCTCCTGTACCAGCCGGCAGTCCACCTCAAACCAGCAGGCATCCGCCGCGTCATCGCCGGCCTTCACATCCAGCGCCGTCCGGTCCACCAAAGCCATATATGATGTGCTGATTACCCGCGTGCGGGGGTCCCGGTCCACATCTCCCCAGGTAAACAGCTGCTCCATGTACAAATTCCCGATATTGGCCTCGCTTAGCAGCTCCCGCTGAGCCGCCTGCTCCAAGCCCTCCTGCACCGATACAAACCCGCCGGGCAGTGCCCATTGCCCCAGAAAGGGATGCTCCCCCCGCTTAATCAGCAGCAGCTGCAGTGCCTTTTCCGGCAGCTTCCGGTAATTATCCTGTTCCTTATCGAACACGGTAAAAATCAGCATATCCACCGTAACCGACGGTCGCTCATAAATGCCGGCATCATACTGCACCAAAAATTCCTGTTCCGTCAACCCGTTCCGGTCACGGAGATTAGAGTCGGCCATATTTATCACCTGTTATTATTAATTTGATAATATCTAATTAATATTATATATCCTCATCTCTTTATGTCAAGTTGTGGAAAAGAAAAAAAGCCCGGCTGCCCGGGCTTGCTGCTCATTTTTACTGCATATATTCCGCCATAATCGCGGCGGTATCGAAGGGTGTAATCCCTTTTTTCAGGGAAAAGACGGTATCAGCCTCCGCCGGACTGCTCACCAGCTCACCTCTGGCTTGGGCATGGAGCATAAACAGCTCATACAGGTTTGTTTTCTGCAAAGAGGTCATGGCCTTGCCCATCAGAACCATTCCCCTCTGGTTGCCCTCCACATTGTTGTAGAAGTCGGGATGCCGCGTCAGGGCAATGTCTGTTCAGATCACCATTCTTTCCTTCAGATCCAGAATAACCGGAATGGCAATTTCCGTTTCGGCAGCCAAGTCCACCTTATCCACCACCATAGCGGGCTCGAAGATTTCCCCGGAGCCGGGGTTTTTCCGCATCATCCACCCGGCGAAGCATTCCGGCAGATCGCAGTAAGGCTGGCTGGTGAAGGAATTCAAGGAAGCCACTACATAACGGCCCCCATAATTCAGGACAGAGGGAATATCGATGTCGATAAACTCGCATGCCCCACGGGGCGCCGCCGTAATGTCACCACTATGCACAGCGCGGTACTTGGCAGATCGGAGATTCGTATACGATATATGCTCCATATAATTCCAATGGGTATCATACATAACGGAGGACAGGTCAATATTGCACTCCGGGAGCCTGCTGCCTCTTACGAGAGTGCGCAGAGACTTGCTGGCGGACCGCTGGGAGTAAGGCACCAGATGATGCTTGAGGCTCATCCAGATACATCTTGCCCAGAGTGGGCAGCCCGGCAAACCGGTGCACCAGCGCCTCCCGGCAGATGGCGGCCAGCTCTTCACAGACTGCGGCATCCAGCTTGGGCAGCAAAGTAAACAGGGTGAAGGTATGACGACTTACAATTCAGACACCCTTCACCACAGCCAAGGGCCTGCACTTGGCCACCACCTGGGCCAGCCCGGCGCCCACTACGCTTTCGATAATCTGATCCACATCCTTGTAGGCTTGGGGCGATTCATCCACAAGAGACTCCAGGGACTTGTGGTTCACCACCACCTCATCCTCGGTCCCGATCTTCAAGGCCGCAGAGAAAGCATCTACAGTAATCAGCTTTTTGGTTTGGCTGCGAGAGCGGATACGGCCTGCTCCATGGCAGATGGAATAGAAGTTCTCCTTGCCTCCCGGTGCCCCCACCATGATATAGGAGGAGGACCCCATGGAGCCGGGGATTAAGGCAGGATGCCCGGTTTCCCGGTACGGCTCCGGGTTATCCGGGTGGTTGGCGGGCAAAGCACGGGTAGCGCCTTTCCGGTGGACAAAATAGGACTCCCCATCATGCTCTTCCTGCCACGCATAGTTATGCATCAGATCATAAAGCACACTCATTTCGAATTTGGAGCCGAATATTTCCTTCCCCGCTTCCCTTACCGCATAAGCGATCAGATGCCGGTTGGCTACCGCATAGTTCAGAGCGGAATACAGCAGGCTCACATAATTCCGGCCCTCCGGGTGGGAAAGGGACGCAAACAGCAGGTTGGGATCGGCAGTGCCCAGGCCTTCCTTATGCATCATTTTCTTCATCAGGCTGCCGCAATATTGGCTCACCGACCCTCCCCAGTTGCGGGAGCCGGAGTGGATCATCACCGTCACCTGACCGTCGAAGAGCCCCCAGGCCTCTGCAATCTCCCGCATCGGTTCGGCAATTTCGATGGACTGGATTTCCACAAAGTGATTCCCGTTCCCCAAGGTGCCCAGCTGCCGGTGGGACCGGTGCCAAACCCGCTCCGGAAACAAATTCAGCGCTTCCTCATCCACCACAAACTTACTCTGCTCCACATGGGTAAGGGAGCGGCTTTTCCGGGGCGTGTAGCTGTCGGGCAGATATTTCTTCGGCAGGCCGTGAAGTCCTTTCAGAACCACATGCTCCAGCCGGATATCCGAGAAATGCCCCCGGACATGATCCTCCACAGGCAGCAGCTTCTCGATCGCCTTCACCAGCTTGCGGCGGAGCTTCACATCCTTCACTTCATCCTTGTGGAGATTGGTGAGATGCACCCGCATGCCGCAGCCGATATCGCTGCCCACAATAGAGGGTGACACATAGCCGTCGTCAGTCCGCCATACGGCAGTGGTGCCGATGCAGGTTCCAACGCCCACATGCACATCCGGGGTATAACTCATATAGACCTGATTGGGAATTTGCAAATTGTTGTTGGCCATTTCAAATACTTTGTAATTCAGCTCCGCAAACAGGGAATCCCCTGCATACACATGTACATCTCCTGCGGGAAGCTGCACCTTCCGGTAATAGTTCGCGTTCATATATTCATTCTTTCCTCTCATTTTCAGGTTAAAATAAGCACAAAAAAGCCATAGACCATCATGGCCTGTGGCTGCAAATTCCGATAGAAATAGGATGCGTCAAAAGACAGGTCCTATTATCTCGTACTGCTCCGAGAGACCGATGGCAGGAATCGCCTATTCAATTGTTGTACAGAATGTTGAATGCCGGACATGCTCATCGACTCCTTTCATTTGAATTATTTGCATCATACTATCCTCCGTTGGCTTGAGTCAATGGGCCGTGGCGGGAGAAAATGGATATAAAGAATTTTGCCGCCGCAAATCCTGACTATACCGGAATACAGATGGTAAGGTACACTAAATATGTGGTGTGATTAACCAGAATTACCTTGTGGTCCGTCAGGAAGGGCTTTACACTCCTTTCCAACGATACGGATTGGGCAGCCCTGACCCATGGACCGGATAGTGATGGCGGAGGGGGATATGTGCATGCCGTTAAAACCAGCGGTAAGCTTTACACCCTGAGGTACTACACGGTTAAAGAGAAAACCGCTTTTAATAAGGCGTTCGGGCTGGATTATCTGTGGGCGGACACCAACCCGGTTTCCATCAAGACAGGTCAGAAAACAAGTGAAGCGGAAGCCTGCCTGATCAACGGGGAGAATTATGTGAAGCTGCGCGATATGGCCAGAACCCTTGACTTTACTGTCACTTGGGACACGGCCTCCAGCACTATTGTACTTGATTTCAAATCTCCTTATATCCAGGAATAAACCATTCCATACCAAAAAGCTGGCGCGGATCATCGCACCAGCTTTTTACATCACACATCAGCAAGCTTCCGGAGGTCCAGCCTTGGCATAGATGGCCAACGCCAGCTCCGTGGACAGCGCCGCGGCTTCTCCGGATATAAAGGGTTCCCGCTCGTCAGCAATAGCTGCCAGGAAATCCTCTATTAAATCCACAAACAGCTCATCGTTAGGCTTGGCAGCAGGCCAATCCGGCTTTTCCTCACCGGGAACATGAAAGCCGATAATCCCCCCGTAGTCCGCCTTAATACTACCCAGTGTGCCCGTAATCTCCACATATTCCTTCTTCAACCCGGTGCTGGCCGTAGAAGCTTCGATCATACCGACAGCACCATTCCCGTAGCGGATCACCGCATAACCATGATCCTCCGTCTCAATATCATGATAGGCCCGGAAGGTTCTGGCCGTGAGCACCTCCCGATATCCGCCAGCCAGCCACAGCACCATATCTAAGAGATGGCTTCCCTGCTGCATAAACGGGCCGCCGCCATCCAGCTCCCAGGTGCCATGCCAGGAGTCATAATATTCCTTGGTCCGGAAGTGCTTGATGACAGCATCCACTACCATAATCCGCCCCAGCCTGCCGGAATCGATCCAGCTTTTCAGCTCCCGGATATGGGGGATGAACCGCCGCATATAGGACACGCCCAGCCGGACATTGTGATCCCGGCAGCTCTGCACCATTTCCCGCTGCCGTTCCGGCGAGATATCCATCGGCTTTTCGCAGAGGCAGTGCAGGCCCAGGCGGGATGCCTCCATAACCCCTTCATAATGAAGGGCATTGGGGGTGCAGATTACGGCTGCCGTTGCCCGGGAACGCTCTGCTACATCGACAATGGATGTGCCATAGACGGATATGCCGTGCTCTTTTGCGAACCTCCCGCATTTTTCCGCATTCCGGCCTACCACTCCGGCGAGTATAGCCTTTTCCGGAAAACATGCAATGGCAGCAACATACTTTTCGCTGATATTGCCATGACCGATCAGGATAATGCGTTGTTGAATATTCTCTGTCTCATTCTGATTCACGGTAATCCTCCACAATAATATCCAGCTTGCCCGTCTCCGAGTCCATCACACAGCCATGTACGGGCACGGACTTGGGGAAAAGCGGATGCCTGCGGATCATGCGGACGCTGTGCAGCACACCGTCCTCCGCTTTTTCGAAGCCGCGCAGGAATTTTTCCATCCGGATGCCGGAATGCTCAAGAGTTTCGATGACCAACGGATCAATACCGAATTCAATGAACTTGTCCACGATCTTCCCCGGGTCAATCTCCGTCATACCACAGCCGTGGTGGCCAATGACGATCACTTCCCGTGCCTCCAATTCGTACACCGCCACCAGAATACTCCGCATGGCGCTTCCGAAGGGCTGGGTCAGGATGGCCCCGGCATTTTTAATAAACTTAGCATCGCCGTTTTTTATCCCTAAGGCCTTGGGAAGCAGCTCCATCAGCCTCGTATCCATACAGGTCAGAATGGCCACCTTTTTGTCCGGGTACTTATCCGTCAAGTACGCCTCATACTGCTTCTCTTGGACAAACTGCCGGTTAAACTCCGCCATACCAGGCAAGATCGACATGGTGATCACCCTTTACATTTTTATCTTTCATTTTCGCACTCCCGGATGCTCCTGTCCACTGTGGGACGATCGACGACCCGGATAAGGAGGGAATTAGCGCGTATAACCCTTTTCGGGTACTATCCCATTCACTCAGGAACATGGCCTGCTTCTCAAAATTAAACCGCAAAAAAATGGATTCTTGCATACGTTACTTGTCCGTGTCCCTTCTCCCGGTAGCTTCATAGACTATCAGTATCAAGTAGAGAAAGGAGGAAGGAACAATGGCGATTTCATTGGCATTTCCCTACAACCAAGCTCCCGGTGTCGGTCAAGGCTATTATGTGGCCCAGGATCCGCTGGGAACCAGAGGTGTGGTTACGGTAGCCAGCACAGCCGGTGCCGTCCACCTGGTCATCACCCGTTACAATGCCCCCACTTTCGAATTCACCGTTCCTGCTGGTTCTACATTCTCTGTCAGCATCAGCCAGGTGCAAACCATCGGGCTCCTGGCCCTAGGCGCTCCCGTTACCGGCACACTCCATTATTTGATTGAGCCGTAATAGAGTCCATTAAACCAGAAAGAACCACCGTCCTCTGTTGAAGGAGACGGTGGTTCTTTCTGCATAACAATGTCTCTAGATCAATCCCGATTCCCGCAAAAGCCGTTCGATCATAACCGCGACCTCTGCTCTTGTTACATAGGCTTGAGGCTCAAGCAGCTGCTCCGTTCTTCCCCCTGCAATTCCGCTTTGCAGGATAGAGGCCAGGCTATCCGCCGCCCAATCCGAAACCTGCTGGTTATCCCCGAAACGCTGCAGCAGGGAAGACCCCTCGTCGGTTGCCGGAAGCTGAGTTCCCAAACGGGTGACCTTCATTGCTCGGGAAATCATAACCATGGCTTGCTCCCGGGTAATTTGGGCCTCCGGCTGGAAGGAGCCCTCCCCGAAGCCACCTACCAGCCCATAGGAAGCTGCCGTACGGATAGCACCGTTAAACCATTGCGTTTCAGACACATCCGAGAACGAAGACGCTCCAACCTCCAGCCTTAAGCCAAGTCCTCTAACCAGCACTGCCGCAAATTCGGCACGGGTCATCTCCCGGTCCGGACTAAACAGACCGGCATCGGTGCCGTTAACGATCAGCCGGGAGCCCAGATTTGTGACGGCTTCCTGCGCCCAGTGGCCTGCCATATCATTGAATACTGCCGTATGCTGTACAACCGCATAGGTGCCATTGGTCAGGCTGTTCAGCTTCGCGTAATGACGCCCGTCCACCGAAATAATTTGGGTAGGCACGTGACGGAGAGAGCCGTCCGCCTCCACTGCTACACCTGTCATAATCCGGCTGATATCTGTGCCGTCCGGGAGCACAATCGTTTTCTCCACATACGCGGTGAATGTACCCAGTTCAACAGCCGTGGCCCCGTGAGCTGCCTTTACTGCAAAATGCACCGGCTGTCCCACCAATGCCAGCTGGCCTTGAACAGCTGCCTGCTCTGCGGCTTTTAGCCCTTCTTCGGAAGGCTCACCTATCTCAATCTGAATCTTGATTGCCTGCACATCCACCCCGCTGCCCAACTGCTCTGCTATTGCCTGCAGGTTAATCTGCTCAGCCGGAAGCATGTACGAGCCCTGCTCCGATTGAAGCCGGATAACGGCTTTCTTTTGTGCAAGGTCCTTCAACATGGACCCGGCCAGCTCGCCGATCACCCGATCAGATGCCGCATCAACAGGAATGGTAATAACAGCACCTTCCTCTGCTTGCTCAAGCTTTGCCGCCAGCTTCTCCGGGTCAAGCTTGATCACCGTTACCGTTTGACCATTCTCCCGGCTTGTAGCCGCCAATCCCAAATCCGTTTCTTTGCTGGTTTCACCGCCGTTCTGGCCGCCGGCTCTTGTACCACCGGGAGAGAACGGCTCCGGGTCACTGCCACCCGTATCGCCGCCACTGCTTGTTGCTGCTGCAGGCACAACCGCATTGGAAACCTCCGAAGCCGCTCCAATCCCTTCGCTATTAACGGCACGGACCGTAAAGGTGTAAGAAACTCCGTTAATTAAGCCTGTGACGGTAACCGGGCTTGCAGATCCTGTCACCGTGATTTCACCGGGATTGCTGACTACCTCGTAGCGGGTAATCGGGCTCCCTCCATCCGCAGGTGCGGTAAAGCTGACCGCCGCCTGCCCATCGGAGGCTGCTGCCGTTACATTCACCGGGGCGCCCGGAACCGTCTTCGGCGCTGCCTGCACCTCATTGGAGGCAGAGCTTGCCCCGCCAATATTCAAGGCCTTCAGCATAAAGTAGTAGACTGTGCCGTTCTCTAACCCCTCCGCCTTATAACCGTACACGGAGCTGCCGACAGTAGCGGACGGCCCATCATATTTTCCCGCTTCGGTGCTGATAAATATCTGATAGCTCTCCGCCCCTTCTACGGGCTGCCAGCTCAAGTTGGCATGGGCATCGCCTGCTTGGGCCGGATTCAACACAGGTGCCGCCGGAATGGCAGGGAGCGGCATAGCGCTTACTTCATTGGAAGCAGTCGCATACCCCATACCGTTCATTGCATCCACTCGGAAGGCGTACATCTCTCCGTTCGTCAGACCGCCTGCTGTGTAGCTGTAAACAGAGCTGTTTACCGTTTCCACAGGCAATCCGTATGTCCCGGTCGCGGACCTGGCATAGATCCTATAGCCCGCCGCTCCTTCCGCCGGCACCCAGCTCAGCTCAACCTGTGCATCCCCCGGAACAGCGGCATTCATCACCGGCGCTCCCGTCAAGGGCTCTATCGGGGTTCCGGTCACTTCGTTGGATGCGCTGCTGTCCCCTCCGGGATGTGTTGCCTTGATAACAAAGTAATAAGGCGTACCGTTTGTCAGCCCCTCGATCCGGTGACTATAAACGGAGCTTGCTACGGCAGCTTCAGGCAGCTCATAGTTGCCGGAGGCAGTACCCGTAAAAATCCGGTATCCCGTTGCCCCTTCCACCAGCTTCCAATCCAGGGTGACCGCCCGGTCTTCGGAAGTGGCAGCAAGCAGCTGCGGAGCACCGATTTTCTTGACGGTGACTGTTGCTGCCGCTCTCCATTCCCCATTCAGGGTTTTGGCCGTAATGACAGCAGTACCCGGGGCTTTCGCCGTGATCAAGCCGGCATCATCCACTGAAGCGGCATTGGTATTACTGCTGCTCCACAGAACCTTCTTATTTGTCGCCTCCAACGGCAGCACTGTGGCACTCAAGCCTGTGGTATCTCCCGGCAGCAGGGAAATTGCCTTCTTGTCCAGTTGGATTCCCTCCGGCAGCACCTCAGGACCATACACCTCGAATTCCCACATGGAGTACCCGTATTTGGTAGCCCGTTCCGTTCCATACATCCGGACATACCGGGCATCGGTCTCATTGAAGGCAATCTTCTCCGTACCGCCTTTTCCGGCGGTTGTGCTGTAGACATCGGTCCACTGCTCCGTATCCTGTGAAACCTGAATTTTGTAGCTTTTGCCGTATGCCGCTTCCCATATGATCCGAGCCTCATTAATCCGCTTGGTTTCGCCTAGATCCACGTAAAGCCAGCCAGGGTCCACCTCACGTTTGGTGCCGGAGCGGGTGCTCAACAATCCGTCCACCGCAAAATGTGCCGTCTCCACAGTACCATCATTGGAGGAAATGACCGCAGGCTGCTTCAAGGCCATATTGGACTTGACTCTGGGCTCCTGCCCCTGCACCGGCTTAATGATTACGCCGCTGTAATACTCCTTATCCAGGAAATTCATTTCGGCCAAGGTTTGGGCAGGCGCTGTTTTTCCCGGCATATACACATTCTCAAATGTAAGCCCGGTATACTCCGCCCCTTCCTGCCCCTTAAGCTTGCTGAAGCTGTCCCCCACATCGCGGACGGTAATATTCTTGACGGTGACGCCATTGACCGGACCTACGCCGTTGCCGCCGCTGTCTACGGTAAACATGGTCATCCATGCGCTGTTATCTTCATTCTTGCCATCAATGTCCTCAATGTCCATATTTTCGAATACCACATTGTTGATGGTGCCCGTTCCGTACTTATGGTGAATGGCAAATCCGACAGCCGCCTTATAAACAACCCCATCGCGGAAGACAATGTCCTCCTGGTTCTGCATGACGCCTTGACCAATTTTGTATCCATAACACTTGGTCCAGGAAATAGCATCCTCGAACAACACATTCCTGACAGGCTCCGGACTGCCCGGCCACGGCACCCTTCCGGAGGCGATATCCGTGTCTTCCTTCCACGCCTTGGTGGAATACGGATCATCCAGGGCAATCCCGATGGAGTTGCGGATGACGGCATTCTGGGACTCAACAATATCAATTCCGTCATTTTCGCCCATGCCAAGGCTGTTGAACATCTTCAGATTGGTGAATTCCAGGTCATTGGAACGGACGGGCATCACAGCCCAAGCCGCCGATTCCCGGATGATCACCCCATCCATTTTAAAATTGGAGGTAGCAATAGGCACAACCAGGTTATTGATCATTCCCTTATTGTTGGTGGACTTATCGTCATGCAAAGCCTGGCCGTTTCCGTCGATGGTTCCGCGGCCATAGATCTTGATGTTATCCGAGTCGAATGCAGTGGAAATCCACCACGTGGCAGGCCGGCCCATAGAGTCCTTGAACCAATGCTCCGTATAATCCGCCGTTTTCCCTGTACCGATCAGAGCGGCTCCCGGCTGCAGGTAAAGAGCTGTGTTGCTCTTCAGCACCAGGTTTCCTACATAATATTCTCCGGCAGGTACATAAACGATGCCTTGGGCTCCATTACCCTGGGCAGTCCCGTAGGCGCTTGCGTCATCTATTGCCTGCTGGAGGGCGGCCGTTCTTTCAGGCACTCCCGTTTTGCCTCCATTGGGGGCTATGCTATAGGGGGCATCGGACACATTAAAAATCCCTGCACCGGAGGCTTGCGGCATATCCGTTTCCGCCGGGTCTGCCGCAATCACCAGCCTGGTTGCCCGGCCATTCATCATAACAATCAGATACTCATCCTTCTGCGTGGTAAAGGTCAATTTGGTCCCTACCACAGAGTCTGCCTTAATCCCCAGCTTCTTCGGGCTGATGGAATACTCATGCACCTTATCCGTATTCAGAATGGTAACCTCATAAGTAATCGGCCCCTCCGAAGCGGAGAAGTGGGCATAATCATAGTCGCTGAAGGCCTTTACCACGGGAACCTCCACCCCGTTGGCCGTCACCCTATAGTTGGTGAAAGCCGCATATTTGGACGGCTGCGCATAAGCCGAGATAGAAGCGGGTGCAGCTAACGCCCCGGTGCCCGGCGGTGTATCCGCCGAAGCTTCTCCACCTCCCCAACTGAGGGGGATGCCACCCATCAGCAGAATAAACGCCATCATCATCATTACAGCTTGCCTTACCTTTACCATCGTCTCTTTTCCTCCCTCACTGTTTTCCTGCAAGTTATTGGGCAAGGAGCTTCTGTAACCCCTTACATGAACCTCCACAAAAAGAACGTCCCCTCCCACTCCTTTCCATCCGACATCCGTTCAGTGGGTTCAGTATAGCAAACCGCCCCCGCCCGCATAATGCGGCTAATCCGAGTTTGAGGGCAGCAATTTACATAGGTTCGCAAATTAAAAAGAGACTAACGGAGTTCCCGTTAATCCCTTATCCGTTCATTGCTTACGCTAAAATTGACCGGACATTCCGCAAAACAGCCCTCAGAAATTCCGACTCTGCAGCTGCATGGCCGACAATCTTTACTTTCCTTTTTCGAACATCCAGACTTTTAAATTGATCTGTTAACACTACTCCCGTAAAAGGAAGCTCTTCTGGGATCGGTACTTCAAACGGATAGTCTTTGACTTGGTTCGTAATCGGACAAACCACAGCAAATCCCGTCATTTCGTTAAACTCTGTGTCTGAGAGGACAATGGCCGGACGGCGGCCAGCCTGCTCCCGTCCAGCCTGAGGATCGAAATCAAGCCAAACCAAGTCGCCGCGCGCTGGTATACTCAAATGAGTTCGTCTCCTTCAATGCCCAAATCGATTTCTTCATGGTGAGGTGAATCGGCTTTAATTTGCGATAGGAGTATTTTCAAATGGCTCCGCAATTCCTCACCTGACTCCTCCGGAGCTTGCAAGGGTCGAAGCAGGATATGGTTCTCTGGTGTAAGAACGATCTCCATCTCCATTCCCTCCTCGAGATTCATCCGCTTTAAAAACTGGTTTGGAATGCGAATCCCACTGCTGTTGCCCCATCGGCTAAGGGTAACTGTTGTCATCAGCATCCTGCCCCCTCTTGGTTTATACCCCAATTTTATCACAACCCTCCACCATTGTATATCCATATGATATACATTATGCAGAAGGATTATACTTGTGCCACTTGCAGGCTAGGGTGTGTTTGCAAACTTCGAGGGGAGCAGATATTGCCGAATTTTCGTTCCAGGCAAGGCACTTTTGCGCAGGCGTACCGGAGGGTACGTCAAGCGAAAGTAACGATAGCTCGGGACGAAAAGGCGGTGAAA
>JAQSYT010000465.1 GCA_029256065.1 Paenibacillaceae bacterium | reverse complement strand
CTGGATACCATTGCCGAGATGTTTCCGGATGCCCATTGTGAGCTGAATCACTCGAATCCTTTCGAGTTGACCATTGCCGTTTTGCTCTCCGCCCAATGTACGGACGAGACGGTGAATAAAGTGACCGCAACCCTTTTTCAAAAATACCGCACGCCCGAGGATTATATTGCTGTTCCGGTCTCTGAATTAGAACAGGACATCAGACGAATCGGCCTGTTCCGGAACAAAGCGAAGAATATTCAGAGCTTATGCCGGATCCTGCTGGAGAATTATTATGGACAAATCCCGGAGGCGCATGAGGAGCTTGTCAAGCTTCCCGGGGTAGGCCGCAAAACGGCCAATGTTGTAGTCTCCAATGCATTCGGTGTGCCTGCTATTGCAGTGGATACCCATGTGGAACGTGTGTCCAAGCGTCTGGGCATTGCCAAGGAGACTGATTCGGTCCTGGAAGTGGAGAAGCACTTGATGGCAGGTGTTCCCCGGGATGAATGGACGATGACGCATCACCGGCTCATTTTTTTCGGCCGTTACCATTGCAAGGCGCAGAATCCCGCTTGTGGCGTATGTCCGCTGCTGGATGTCTGTAAAGAAGGCAAGAAGCGTATGAAAACCGGCGGAAACAGGAAATCTAAGGAAAGCAGTACCGGTTCCACCACTGTATTCACTTGAACAATCAAAAGGATGGGATTACATTGAAGTGCATCGCCGTATACACCAAGAATTTTGAGCTTTTCTCCGATATCTATGAAGAAGTGCTGAACATTCCTTTTAAGGATAACGAAGAGCGCGTGATTGAAGGCGTGACAGTCAGCGAAGCCGGAGAAGTGCCGGAGCATTATATCGAGCGAATGAAGGCCAAGCTCGATGTGGTCGTGATGAAGGTCAAATCCAAGGATATTACGATTCTGCAGCACGGCGACGTGTTCGAAATCTTTATCCCTACCAAGGAAAATGTAGTTCACTAGAAGCCGGTTGCCCGGCTTCTTTTTTTCATTCGGGGGATTGGTTTTACCCCTGATTTTCATGTATTTGCAAATTGCGGCAGGAAGTCTTACTCTTACTTTATGTGAATGCAACAGAAGAAACGGATAAGAAATGGGGGACTTTTCGGATGAGCAATACCCGAGTGCTGTGGCGGATTGCGGGAACGGCCGGACTGTTGGCTACCCTGGTGCTTACTGCTGGTCTTGTTTACGGCATCAGAACGGTGCTGGTTCCCCAAGGGGAAACGTTGGAATCGGCTGCACCGTCTGCCTCAACGGCACCAACCGGGCAAAACAAGCTGCAAATTCTGGCGTTGGGGGATTCGCTCACCCGGGGTGTGGGAGATGACGATGCCGAGGGGTATGTGGGAAAGCTGAAGAAGCTTCTGGCAGAAAAAGCCGGCAAGCCTGTGTTTGTATGGAATTATGCTGTCAGTGGAGCTACCTCAACGGATATGCTGGCAGATATCGCCAAACCAACGGCCCAGGACTATATTTCGCAAGCTGACATTATCCTGTTCACAATTGGGGGCAATGACCTGAACCGGGTGGCGACCCAGGTAACGGGACTCACCGGAGCTTCAACTCCTGCACCTGCCGTATCTCCCGCAGCAGGCACTGCTACCACTGACGCTGCCGCACTCCCCGGTGACATATCCTTCGATTATGCCGCCTTGGCCAAAGAGTTCCCGTCCTCCATCAACCGGCTGGAGACGATTATCGACAAGCTGGCCGCTGCTAACCCAAAAGCTCAAATTGTGTATGTGGGCCTATATCATCCTTTTGCCGAATTTGATCCGGAGCGCCAGGCTGCCGAATGGATCGGACGCTGGAATAACGCCGCTTTTGTGGCTGCCAACCGCCATTCTAACGTTACTGTGGTACCAACCTATGACTTGTTCCAGAATTTCGGTCAGGAGTTGCTGTACACCGACCATTTTCATCCCAATACAACCGCCTACGAACAGATTGCAGCACGTGTGGCGCAGGTTATTAGGACAGGAGGCTGATGCGGATGGTATCCAGGCAAGCAGTGTTGTCCGTCAAAAATTTAAAGAAAAAAATCCGCAGCAAATGGATTATTAAAGGTGTGAGCTTTGAGGTTGGTGCCGGAGAGGTGTTCGGATTTCTCGGCCCCAACGGCGCCGGCAAAACCACCACCATCCGAATGCTGGTAAATTTGATCCGTCCCACAGAGGGAAGCATTGAAATCTGCGGCATTCCTCTGCAGGACAAGCCCTTCGAGGCACTGCGGCAGATCGGCTGTATAGTGGAAAATCCCGAGCTGTATCCTTACCTGACCGGCTGGGAGAACCTGGAGCATTTTGCCCGGATGATACCCGGCGTCACGGAAGCACGTATCCGGGAGGTTGTGGCCATTGTTGGAATGGAGCAGCGGATCCATGATAAGGTCAAGACCTACTCCCTCGGCATGCGGCAGCGTCTTGGCATTGCCCAAGCGCTGTTGGGCTCCCCCAAGCTGCTTATTTTGGATGAGCCTACCAACGGCTTGGACCCCCAGGGCATTAAGGAAATGCGGGAGTTTATCCGCAAGCTGGCCCAGGAGGGACTGAGTGTCTTTGTATCCAGCCATCTGCTTGCGGAAATCCAGCTCATGTGTGACCGGGTGGCGATAATCAGCCACGGCGAGGTAATTGCGGTGGGTGAGGTCAAGGAATTGATTGAGAAGAATGTCAGTACGGTCATGTGGCATGCTGCGCCGCGGGAGACCGCCATGAAGGTGATCGCCGGATTCTCCGGCGTCCAGATGGCGGAAGAAGGAGAGTCGGTGCAGGCAGAGCTCAGTGGAACGGGAGCGGAGCAGGGCATCCGCACGGAAATGAGCACCAGCGATATTCCGGTCTTATCCCGAGTGCTTCAGGAGCATCAGGTCTCCCTGTATGAGGTTTCCATTAAGCATCCAACGCTGGAGGAGCTGTTCCTGCGTCTGACGGAGGGTGAGCGTATTGAGTAGCCTGTATCCCCTGGTTCAGAATGAAACCATCAAACTGATCAAAAAACGCCGGCTTCTGGTGGTTGTCCTGATCCTTCTGGTGCTGATTCCCATGTTCACCTACGCCCAATACCGGGTTTCGGCAGAACGGGAAACGCAGTTCGGCACCAGCAACTGGAGGATTGAAGCGGAGCAGCGGCTGAAGGATATGACCAACCGTATGTCCAGCCCGCGGATTTCAGAGGATTGGAAGAAATATATGCGGGTGGAAATGAGCCGTATTGAATATGCGCTGGACAAAAATGTGAACCCCAGCACACCCAATGGGGTAACCTTTACCC
>JAQSYT010000088.1 GCA_029256065.1 Paenibacillaceae bacterium | reverse complement strand
TTATTGCTGCCAATACAGTGAACGCCCCCATGGAAAAATCTATTAACAACAGCTACCTGAACGATGCCAGAAGGCTCATCCGCAGCATGAACCGGCTTCAAATCATCGGGATTACCGGCTCTTATGGCAAAACCAGCGTTAAGCACTTTTTACATACTGTCCTGTCCCAGCAATACAGTACCCTTATGACGCCGGAAAGCTTCAACACCCCTATGGGCATCACCCGTACGGTCAGAGAGCACTTGCGTCCTACCCATGAGATTTTTATTGCCGAAATGGGAGCGAAGCAGCTTGGCGATATCCGCGAGCTGTGCGAGCTGGCCCAGCCCAAATACGGGATTCTCACGTCCATCGGACCCCAGCACCTGGAGTCCTTCAAGACGCTTGAAAACGTGCAGAAGACCAAATACGAGCTGCCGGAGTTTCTCCCTGCGGACGGCATCGCTTTCCTGAATGCGGATGACCCCAATGTGATGTCCTATCAGGCCAAGCTGACTTGCAGGAGGATCACCTTCGGCTTTCGGAATTCTGAAGCGGACTACAGGGCCATTGACGTAACCGTGTCCGCTAAGGGAACTGCTTTTACAGTTGTGACACCGTCTGGAGAGACAGCTCGTGTGGAAACGCTTCTGTTGGGCGGCCACAATGTGACCAATATTCTGGCCTGCATCGCCTGCGGGCATGAGCTGGGTGTGCCGCTGGATAAGCTTGCCAAGGCCGTGAAGCGGATCAAGCCTGTGGAACACCGTCTGGAGCTGCGGAAGAACGGCAGCATCACCATTATTGATGACAGCTTCAACTCCAACCCGGTGGGCTCCCGGAGCGCTCTGGAGGTGCTGAAGGAGATGGACGGCAAACGGATTCTCATTACCCCGGGTATGATCGAGCTGGGTGAAAAGGAATACGAGCTGAACAAGGCCTTTGGCAGCTTCGCGGCGGAAGCCAGCGACTATATTATCCTGGTGGGGCCCAAACAAACGGCTCCCATCCAGCAGGGGCTCAAGGAAGCCGGCTACCCGGCGGAGCGCCTGACGGTTGTGCGGAATTTCAACGAAGCCATGACCGTGATGAGAGAGGTAGCGGAGCCGGGCAGCATCGTGCTTTTGGAGAATGATCTGCCTGACAACTATAACGAATGAACCGGAGGCATTTCCTATGAAAACCAGAGTTGGCGTTTTATTCGGCGGCATGTCCGTGGAGCATGAGGTCTCGGTAATTTCCGGCCTGCAGGCCTTGCATGCCTTAGATACAAGCGTGTATGAAGGTGTGCCGATTTATATAACCAAGCAGGGAGAATGGTATGCAGGACCTGAGCTGACCTCCGTGGACGAGTTCAAGGATGTGGCTGCACTCAAGAAAAAAGCCAAGCGGGTGGTGCTGTTTACCGACGAAAGCGGACGGCATCTGCTGTTGGACCCGAAGCCGGGTTTGTTTAAAACCAAGAATATTGTAGATGAAATCCATGTGGCGTTCCCTGTTACCCACGGCACATACGGTGAAGACGGCGCCCTGCAGGGGCTTCTGGAAATGAACAAAATCCCGTATGTGGGCTGTGATGTGCTTTCCTCCGCTATCGGCATGGATAAAATCGCCGCCAAAACCATCCTCAAGGGAGCGGGACTTCCCCAAACCGGCTACCTGTGGTTTTATTCCAAGGCCTGGTCGGATAACCGGGAGGGCTGTCTTGCGCGGGTGGAGTCCGAGTTAGGTTATCCCGTTATCGTGAAGCCTGCCAACCTGGGCTCCAGCGTAGGCGTGGAGCGGGCTATGAATGCGGATGAGCTGGAGCAGGCGGTGGAGCTGGTGGTGAACTATTCACATAAGGTCCTCATTGAGAAAATGGTGGATAATCTGAAGGAAGTCAATTGCTCCGTGCTGGGGGATTATGAAGAGGCGCTGCCCTCCATCATTGAGGAAGTGGGCAAATCCAGTGAAATCCTGAGCTATGCGGATAAATATATGAATCAGGCCTCCAAGGGCATGAGCGGCTCCGCCCGGATTATTCCCGCCAACATTACCGAGGAAACCCGCTTAAAGGTGCAGGACTTGGCAGTGAAGACCTTCCTGGAGCTGGGGGCCGGGGGTGTATCCCGAATTGATTTTCTTATCGACACGGTTACGGATGAAATCTATATCAATGAAATCAATACCATTCCCGGCTCACTCTCCTTCTACCTGTGGGAGCCCAGCGGCAAATCCTTCACCGAGCTGACCTCCCGTCTGCTCCAGTTGGCGCTGAAGCGTGCCCGGGAACGGGAAAACCTGACCTTCTCCATCGATACCAACCTGCTCTCCATGCATTCCAAGGGCGGCAAGCTGGGAACCAAGGGCTGATTAGGCCGGTTACATTCTTTTCCTTTTTTAATGGCATACTATCCCTGGTGCTTTTGCGCACGACATGGTTGAGGAGGGATTGTATGGCCCGGAATGAGGAAGAGGTTCTGGAAAACCTGAGAGTGGAGTTTGAATCCGCCAATGCGGCAACCTCCGCCAGTGTAGGCTTGACTGCCATGACGTCAGTGGCGGACGAGGCACGTAAAAAGGAATTGGCCGATCATTCAGAGGCCGATAACGGGGAAGCCGGCATGCTGCATTCCCTGCAATAAAGACTGGCCCGCTTGCGCACTTCTTCAGGAAGCTGCCAAAAGCGGGCTTGATTATTCTTTGGACCTATATTACCCTGTTGTATAGGTGCAAAGGATCAGGACTTTTAGAGCATACTTCAAATAAGGAGCGGAGTGCTTGATGGCGACCCCGAACAAACGGCAATTCTACCGGCTGACCCTCCAAGTTCCGCTGGCTGCCAAATTCCGAATCATCGGCTTCAATAATAAGCAGCTTCTCTCCAACAACGGCACCACCTACATTGCGGATATCAGCGCTGGCGGGATCAGGATGCATTCCCGGCTGGACTTGCCTCTCAACGAAAGTCTGCTGCTGGAGTTTGATGTGGAGTTGTTCCACTCCAAGCTGAAGCTTCTGGGCTGTGTACTTCGAAAGCAGCTGCTGCAAAGCGGAATTTATGAATATGGGGTGGAGTTTATTCTTGACACTCCACTGCGGGAGCAGCTGTTAAGCCATATTCACATGCTCTCCATCCGGCTTAAGAATAAGCAGGTGCTGGCCAGCTGCAGCTTCTGCAGTGAAGAGGAATGGAAGGAACTTTACCAGCTGGAGAATGAAGAACATATGGGGTTATCAGACATGCCCTGAATTATGGAAGCCAGGCCTGAGCCAACAGCCGCACACCTGTGCGGATATCCTCCGTATCCAAACCGCCGAAGCCCAATAAAACGGAGCCTTCGGTTTTTTTGTGTGCCGTGAGGGCATACACCGATACCGGATAAACCTTGACACCGCTGCGGGCTGCTTTCAGAATCAAATCCGCTTCCTCCGTCCCGGTGTATAGCTTTACCAGCACATGCAGTCCGGAGCCTGCGCCAATGACCTGTAAACGGTCCCTGAAGCTGTCACGCAGGGCATCCAGGAGGACAGCGTGCTTATGTTCATAGAGAGTCCGCATCCGCCGCATATGGCGCTCCAGCTCCCCGCTCTCCATAAAAAGCCGGAGTGTCTCCTGAAAAAGCGGCGAAGCCAGCTGGTCATAGCTGTGCTCCCCTTGCTTGAACCGTCTCACCAGCTGCCAGGGAAGAACCAGGTAGCTTAGCCGGAAGGAGGGAGTCAGCGCCCTGGAAAAGGTTCCTAAATAGATGACCCGGCCGGACTGGTCCATGCTTTGCAGGGAAGGAATTGGAGCGCCCCCATAACGGAACTCCCCGTCGTAATCATTCTCAATGAGGTAACCGTTTTGGGACTCTGCCCATTGCAGCAGCTGAAGGCGTTTGGCTGCGGAGAGAATCATCCCGTACGGAAATTGGTGGGAGGGGGTCAGATAGACGGCTTGGGCTCCGGAAGCTCTCAGAGGTGAAAGGCAGACCCCATCCGGTTCCAGAGGAAGCGGCACACAGGAGCCGCCGGAGTAGCCGAAGCGGCGGAAGAGGGCTTTGATCCCGGTATTGACTGATTCCTCCGAAGCCAGAATGTCTACTTCTCCCTCCAAAAGCTGCAAAAGAAGATCCAGGGAATGATAGGTCCCCGCTCCAACCACAATTTGCTCCGGCTTGCAGCGAACACCCCGGGTCTGATGCAGATAGGAGGCGATTTGCTCCCGCAGCCCCGGCTCACCCTGGATGTTTCCATACAGCAGGATAGGATTGGCTTCGGCCTGCAAACTGCGGTTCAGAAGGCGCCTCCAGCGTACCGCCGGGAAGGATTTCAGGTCCACAGCCGCATAGCCGAAATCCACAAGGGGAGGAGCTTCTGCGGTGTTGGCTGCTTCTGCGGCTTCAGGCAGGCTGGGTGTGGGTATGTCCCGCTTCGGCTTGGACGGCAACGCCGGAGGCAGCTCCGCCGCGAATAAGCCGGAGCGGGGTTTGCTGATCACGTAGCCCTCCGCCTGCAGCTGGTCATAGGCTTGAGCAACCGGTGTCCGGCTTAGGCTGAGCCGCCGGCATAGGCTTCGGATGGACGGGAGACGCGCCCCCGCCGGAATCCGGCCCTGCAGCATATCCTCCCTGATGCTGCGGTACAGCTGCATGTACAGCGCCTCGCCGGAGGTGTGGTCGAGCTTGGGGGTGAGGAACATGCGGGCCAGCTCCTTTATCTAATCTGTCACTGCAAAAATGTCTAAACTGTACATTTCGGGAATGACAAAATGCGGTTAGACTTAGGATAAACCATATGACAGGAGAATGCCAAATGAGCTTTGTGCTTCCCCATATCCGCAGCATGCCCCGGTACCAGACCGGAATGGCGCCCAGCCCGGGAGACCCGGCCGTAAAGCTGAACCAGAATGAAAATCCGTATCCGCCCTCTCCCCGGGTGCGGGAGGCTCTGCTAATGGCGGATCCGGCAGCGCTTAGGCTTTATCCGGGCGAAAGCGTGGAGCGGCTCCGTGAAGGAATAGCGGCTTTGCATGGTACGGTCCCTGGCCAGGTCTTCATCGGCAACGGCTCCAGCGAGGTGATTTCACTGATAATGAAGGTGTTTGTCGGCACAGGAGGCCGTGTTTCTGTGCCTGATCCCACCTTTGGGCTGTATCAGACAGCGGCTTGGGCACAGGGGGCGGAGGTGTGCCGGATTTCTCTTAACAGTAGATACGGGGTTGATGTGGAAGGGCTGCTGACAAGCGGGAGCAAGGCAGTCATATTGGTGAATCCTAATGCGCCTACGGGGCTTTTGATGGAAAACGGTCAGGTGGAGCAGCTGGTAAGCGGGTTTCCGGGACTAGTTGTGATTGATGAAGCGTATATGGACTTTGCCCCAGCCGGTTCCTCGGCCATGGAGCTGGTAGAGAAGTATGCCAATCTCATTGTGCTCCGCACGTTTTCCAAATCATACAGCCTGTCGGGCGCGCGGGTGGGTTATTGTGTAGCAGCTCCGGAGCTGACAGCCGCACTGGACAAGGGGAAGGACATCTATAATGTGAACGACTTGAGCGCCCGGCTGGCATTGGCTGCCCTCCAGGACAGGGACTATCTGCTGGAAACAGCCGGCAGGATCATCCGCACACGCGAGGCGTATATCCGGCGTTTCGAAGCGGCAGGCTTTAGCGTTTTGCCCTCTGCTGCCAACTTTCTCTTATGCCGGGTGCCGGAGGAAGGAAATGCACAGGAGGCGACGAGGCTGTATGAGGGATTGGCGGAGCAGAGGGTGTATGTACGCTATTTTGACCACCCACGGCTTAGGGACAAGCTGCGCATTACGGTGGGGACAGAAGGCGAGATGGAGCGGCTGTGGCAGGTGCTGGAGTCGATGCTCTAGAAAACAAAAAAACTCCGCATGATAGCGGAGGTTAGCATAGCTCCATTAATTTGCACATAAAGTCCAGCGCTTCTTCCTCGTCCTTGCCCCGGGTCCGGATCGTAATGACAGAGCCCTTCTTCAAGGGAAAGGTCATCATGCCCAGCAGGCTTTTCACATCAATCACTGCGTCCTGCTTCAGCAGGAGAATGTCCGAATAAAAGCGGCCCGCATCAATGCAGATAAGCTTCAGATCATCAGGGGAGAAGTCATTAGCCAGTGTGATATCATGCACGCGCATACAAGTCCCTCCCATCGTTATTAACCCGATTTTAGCACCGGAGGCAAGGCTTTGAAAAGAGAGGCGAGCCTATAATTTTTAACAAATTGAGAAGGATGAAGACGGGTGGCACAAAAAGGGTGTATGCGCTTGCGGACAAGAGGTGCAGAATCGTATCCGGCCTGCTTGTTCAAGAAGAAAACGGTGTGATAAATGCCGATGGTATGCTACAATTTGGTTCGATATGGTAATTTATTCGTGCAGGTGAAAGTGGGGCTTGCTTAAGTGAACGCGGTATCCGGATTTTATGCATTCTCACATAAGACCAAAATCTCCAGTGTACTGATTTTTCTTTGGACCGTTATATTCATTATGGATACAGCCATTAGCTTGGTAATGTCCCCTATCAATATGAAGCTGCTTACAGGGTTTGTTTTTGGCGGTTACGGCCCTTTGGCGGCTTCCTTGTCATTGAATTACGATGGGTTAATCCATCACGAATACTGGCGTTTGTTCACCTACGGGCTGGGCCATACCGGAATTCTTCATCTTTATTTCAATATTTGGGCTATTCATTGGATAGGCAAGGCTGTTGAGAAAAAAATAGGCTGCTGGTGGACGTTTTCTATTCTCCTGACTAGTTATGTGGTCAATGGTTGTATATTTGCCGGATTGTTTAAGCCTCAATTATCGTTCTCGCCCTCTGTAGGTACCTTTGCGCTTGTTGGAATGTGGCTGTTTTTCAAATTTGCACATAAGCAAAAAATAGTTTTTTCCCAACAGGAGAAATACGCTTTGATTATTCTGGCTGCAACGAATTTCCTTGGGGCCGATACGTTATTTGTTCATGGAGCAGGGTTTGCGGTTGGAATCGCAGCAGGGTGGATCTATTCAACGCTTGCGACCCCTCCCTCACAAAAAAATAGAGCGACACCGCAATAACGGCGCGCCCTCCGAGTCATACAAAACCCTTGTCCCGCAAGGGTTTTTGTTATGTATGAGCCAGAACAAGCGGGGCAACTGTTGCCAATCACCCCATCATGGGAGAGGAGAAACCGGACGAAGGGCTTATGAAGAAAGACGCATAATCCTTCACACGGTTAACCGGCATCCGGGGATGCCGTTATCAATAGCATTGCCACAGCAGGAAATGTTATACAGGAGGAGCGAGAATATTTTTGGGAAAATGGGTGCGGATATGGTACGATAAGCAACGAAAGTGTGGCCCAAAGCGTGTGGCCAGGGATTTTAAGTATTCGTGAGATAGGAGCAAACAACAGATGAGAGTCATTTCGGGTACGGCCAAGGGCCGGCATCTGAAGGCTGTTCCCGGCATGGGAACCCGCCCCACCACGGATAAGGTGAAGGAAGCCGTTTTCAGCATGATCGGGCCTTATTTTGACGGAGGGATGGTCCTCGATCTGTTCGCCGGTACCGGCGGACTGGGGATTGAGGCATTGAGCCGCGGGATGGACCGGGCTGTGTTCGTGGATATGGACAAAAAGAGTATCGATGTGGTCCGGGAAAATCTGGCGGTATGCCGTTTGGAGCAGGCTGCCGAGGTGTACCGGAATGAAGCGGAGCGGGCGTTGAAGGTGCTGGCCAAGAAGGAAAGCAGCTTTGATCTGGTATTTCTCGATCCGCCGTACCGTATGAAAACGGCAGACAAGCTGATGGAAGAGATGCATAACCTCGGGCTTCTCGCCCCGCAGGCGGTGGTGCTGGTGGAGCATGCCTCGGATTTCCGTTACTTGGAAAGCTTCGGCCCGTTTGTGTGCCGCAGGCTGGCTCTTTACGGGGAGACGGCTGTAGCGATTTATGATTATCAACAACAGGACCCGCCGCAAGGAATTGAACAATCCTGATACTATAGAAATGCGGCTGATGAAAAAGGAGTGTATGGCGATGAAACGTTTGGGGCATGAACCAACCATTGCTGTCTGTCCGGGCAGCTTCGATCCGGTGACTTACGGGCATTTGGACATTATCCACCGGGCAGCGGAAGTATTCGATAAAGTGATTGTGGCGGTGCTGAACAATGCGAGCAAATCGCCTCTGTTCACCGTGCAGCAGCGGATGGAGCTCCTGGTGGAGGTCACCAAGGATATCCCCAATGTGGAAATAGACGGCTTTGACGATCTGCTGGTGAATTATATCCACAAAAAAAACGCCCACGTCATCATTAAAGGACTCCGGGCGGTTTCGGATTTTGAATATGAGATGCAGATGGCCTCTGTGAACAGGAAGCTTTCGGATGAAATTGAAACGTTCTTTATGATGTCCAGCACCCAATACTCCTATCTGAGCTCCAGTGTGGTGAAGCAGGTGGCTATGTTCGGCGGTCCGGTGGAGGATCTGGTGCCGGATGTGGTGGAAAAGGCGCTTCGCACGAAGATTGAGGAGCTGCGCAAACGTTAGAACATGTAGTGGCGCCCGGACTACTGCCGGGTACGCCGTCCTGCAGAGGCGGCTTGCTCCAAAAGCCGGATGACCAGAGACAAAAGAAGCATTACACCCAGCACCAGACCCAGCAGGATGAGGGAGGCCCCCCAAACGGCGCCTATCTCCCGCAGGCCGAAGGCATCGCCTAACCGTGCTGCCGATTCCCAGCCGGTGATGGGGGAGAAAACGGCTTCCGTACCCTGAATCATCATGGTTAGAGGCTGCCAGACCAATAGGGTGATGACGGCGGCGATGGCGCTGTGCAATAGCCGGAAGCGGAGAAACGGGAGGTAGCGCAGCCCGGCAGGCCGCATAAAGCCAGTAGCCTGTGCGTGGACAGACAAGCCGCTCCAGGCCAGCGCTGCTCCGATAGCTGCCGCGCGGAAGGCTGGTGTCCAGGAAGAGAGGGCGCTGTAGGCGTACGTCCCAAGATGGGGCTCAAGCACACCGGGAATCAGCTGCAGGAACCACTGGGCACCAATGCTTGACCCCAAATACAGCCCGGCCAGCCGGATAACCACAGAAAAGGCCATCATTAATCCGCCGATTAGGAGCAGCGCATAAATGGACTGGGTGACGGCGTCGCCCAGCATTTTGCCGAATACCCGGCCGTCATGGGCGCGTGCCTCTTCCATAGCCCGGAGAGCCTTATTCGGGAAACGGCGGAGGGGGACGGCGGAAGCCGGTGAAGTCCGTACTCCCCGTTTCCGGGTGCAGATGCCCGCAATAATTGCAGAAAGATAATGGATGATGGCCAGCAGAAGGCCGCTTTCCGGGCTGTGCAAAAAACCTGCCCCGACTACACCTACAATGAGCATCGGATTGGCCAGATGCCCCAACGCAGCCACCCTCTCCGCTTCGGCAGGGCTGACTCCGTACTGCTGGCTCAGTTTGGCCGCGGCATCTGCTGACAAGGGATAACCGCCGGCAATGCCCGACGCCAGCACCCAGCCCCCTGAGCCGGGAAGTCTGAAGACCCGACGCATCAGCGGCTCCAGGAAAACGCCCAGACCGTGGACAAGGCCAAAGCCAAAAAGCAGCTCCGTCATGATGAAAAAGGGCAAAAGTGCAGGGAAAACCCAATCCCACCACAGGCGGAGCCCTGAGAGCGAGGCTTGGAAGGCTTGTTCGGGGTAAGTGATGACGGAGACGACAAAGGCGGCAGTCACAATACCCAAGAAAAGGGTATACATGTTTTGGCGGCTATGGTTTTTTCCCGATTGCACAGACAATCACCTTCCGATCATCGTTTGTTCCATATGTACGCCGTTTGAAGGATGAATAGACCAAGCCCCATAAAGGCCAACACGCCCGCTTCTGACGACACCGGCGGGGGAAGGAAAGGGATCGGCCGTGAAAACGATGGACAACGGACGGACGCTGGCAGCGGCACGGACCGTGATTTCGGGGCTTCTGGCTCTGATTTTTTGCTATGTCACATTATTTGTGCCCTTGCCGTATTACATCTTCCAGCCGGGAACAGCGGATGATCTGCAGGGAATGGTTCATGTGCAGGGAGGCGGGTATCCGGAAACCGGCCGTTTTTTGCTGACGACCGTCGGGGTAAGCAATGCTACTTTAGCCAAAATGGTGGAGGCCCGGTTCAGGGGGTATGAGGTGCACCGCCAAACAGCGGTGCGGCAGCCCGGGGAGTCGGAGGAGGAATATGGGGAGCGGCAGCATCAGGTGATGCTGACCTCCCAATCCAATGCCATTCAAGCCGCTTACCGCGCGGCGGGCATTACCTACACCATCGCCAATAAAGGGATTGTGGTGCTGAGTACGGCGGAGGGTTTGCCGGCAGACGGGGTTTTGGAGCCTGGGGATGTAATCTTCAAGGCGGATGGCACTCCCGTAGATGCGGGGAGCAAGCTGGATGCCATAATTTCCGGCAAAAAAGAAGGGGACGCGGTGCGCATCACCTATAAGCGGGGAAGCGTAGCCATGGAGGCCTCCTTTACTTTGCGGGCATTGCAAACGGGGGAGCCTAACAACAGGAAGCTGGGTATCGGCATCGTCACCGCTGACCGCAAGGCGGTCCAGGCTGCCCGGCAAACCGATGCGGTAAGCGTACAGGCTGGAGAAATCGGCGGGCCATCGGCAGGGTTTATGTTTGCCCTGGAAACCTACGGCCTGCTGCTGCCTGATGATCTGTCCCGGGGTTACACCATAGCCGGAACAGGCACCATCGATCCGCAGGGTGTTGTCGGGGCCATCGGCGGCGCCCGGCATAAAGCCTCGGCAGCCCACCGGGCGGGGGCGGATATTCTGTTTGTACCCCGCGGTGACCAGTCGGCGGCGGAGGCGCTGAAGCAGGCCGGCAAGCTGCATTCGGCCATGAAGGTTGTGGAGGTGGGCACTCTCCAGGAAGCCATCACCTACCTGGAGAGTCTCCCGCCCAGGGGCTGATTTATGACCCCGAGGCGGGTTCGTCCTGGTCCAGCTGCAGCGGAGGCTCCCGGTAGTCCCGCTGCCACTCTGCCGGGTCCAGCCCGCGGTAGCCGAGGCTGTAGACGGCTCCGGCGCGGATGTCCATCCCGAGCCACGCCGGGTCCTCCGCAGCGGCAGCGCGGGTAATGACGGGCAGCAGGGCGGTTTGGCGCATCCGTTTAAGCAGGACTCTTCCCCTGGAGCTGAATCCCAGAACCCGGATACAGGCTGGACCGTGATGCAGGCTCTCCCGGTTAAGAGCCTGCTGCCCATGTCCCAGCAATATCCGCAGCAGGGTGCGCTGTAGCTTAGTGCGGGTATAGCGCCTGGTTTTGAGCAAATCCAGAAGCGTCTCCACCGGGGAGGCGGCACCGGCCGGCATTTTACCTAAGGCAGCCTTGATCCGGTTCTCCAGCCCTTCAGTGACCTCATGGAGCTGCCGGAGCTCTTCGGGCGGACGGGAGAGGAGCTGGCCGAACAAGGGCTGTGCAAAATGCTCCCAGCACAAGGGACCGCGGCCTGCTGCATGCTCCCGCAGCAGGATTTCCAGTGTGTAGGGCGGCACGTAAGGGGCGAGAGCCTGGAGAGCTTCTGCCGGCGGCGCCAGCCAGCCTGCGCCGAACAGCAGCTTCCGCAGGGCGGTGGCACTGGCGATGGACCGATCTGTGATGTCGGTCTGGTGAAAGCCTGCCTCACGGCGGGCTACGGTCAGCGGTGTGATGGGGCTATTCAGGCGTTTCAGCGCCAGCAGGTAATGCAGCCCCAGAATGGTATTGGGCTGGTCCAAGGGCGGCAGATCGGCACTATCACCGCCGAACCGGCGCACAGCTGCGGCGTAAGCGGCCGGATAGCTGGCTCCCTGCTTCAATTCCTCCTGCAGGAGACTGCGGAAGGAGCTATCCTCCCGGTGCAGCAGCCCGGCCAGCCTGTCCAGCGGGAGAAGCGCTCCCTCCTCGCTGCCGAAGCACAGGGCATCCACCACGCCGGTGGCATCCAGCAGCTTGACTGCGCCGTAGGCAAACCATTCCGCAGGCTGGCAGGCATAAGCCACGGGCAGCTCAATGACCAGATCGGCTCCCATGCGGAGGGCCATCTCCGTGCGGGCCCACTTGTTGACGATGGCGGGCTCTCCCCGCTGCAAAAAATGCCCGCTCATGACGGCAACGCAGGCTTCTGCATCTGCAGCCTGCCTGGATGCTTCAAAATGATGCACATGCCCGTTGTGCAGCGGATTGTATTCCACAATAATGCCGACTGTTTTCATAACATTAAATCTCCCTGAAGCGGCCGCTTAAATACGCAAGCAGCTGCATGCAATCGTGCTCTATTAGCCATACTTTAAGAATATACCACATTTTTCTTATCAAATCTTGAATGAGACATTGACAAAACCTATAGAAAATCGATATAATAATTTTTGTTTGTTTGGGGTGATAACAATGATGATAAGCATCCGGGAATTAGCTCAAAAAAATGCTTCTGTTGCGCTCAAGGGCGTCTTCGATCTCTCCGGAGTTCTTACCGGGCGCGAGGACATTCAGATTGTGGGCAAGCTGGAAGCCGAACTTACCGCCCATTCCCAAGGGGGATTGGCCGAGGTGGAAGGAACACTCCGCTTCAAGGTTCACTCTCTTTGCTCCCGCTGTCTGGCACCTGTGGATGAGACTCTTACCGTTCCCTTCCGGGAACGCTTCGCATCCCGGCCTGACGCTGTCCCCCAGGAAGATCAGGACGAAGTGCATCTGGTTTCGGACGATCACATTACGCTGGATCCCTATGTGGAAGAAGCGGTGTGGCTGTCATTGCCACTGGCTCCTGTCTGCAGCTCCGACTGCAAGGGTCTGTGCCCCCAATGCGGGCTCAACCTTAACGACAAGCCCTGCGGCTGCAGCAATGACAGCGTTGATCCGCGGCTGGCGGGACTGGCTGATTTTTTTAAGCAATAACCGCTTCAGGCGGTTATGAATGGCAATTTGTTGAAGGAGGTGGGAACATGGCAGTCCCTTTTAGAAAAATTTCCAAGACTCGTCGCGACAAGCGCCGTACTCACTTCAAGTTGGAAGTCCCCGGCATGGTTAAATGCGACCAATGCGGCGAACTGAAGCTTTCGCACCGGGTGTGCAAGGTTTGCGGAACTTACAAGAAGAGAGAGATTATCAAGCAATAATCTTGCTTCTCTAGCGCATGAAGCGCTCCTCCTTAACAGGCGGGGCGCTTTTTTGCTGTTCAATTCCGTTTTTTTGTAATGGAACCGTGCCGTGGACGTATTAACAGGTGTACGTGACAAGAACAGCCGCAGCAATGGCAAAGGGCGCCCTGCCATGGACGGGCCGCGGAGGTTCCGGGCACGTAACGCAAGAAAGAGATGCCGGCAGAAAGAAGGGACATGCATGACACAACCGCAAACCATGCCTCTGGCGCTTGCGGAGGAGAAGCGGGACACGGCGGACAGGCTGCAGTCCGGACCGCCGCAAGCAGCCTTCGGAGCGGTTTTTGAATTGTATTATGACCGAGTGTTCCGCTATATCCGGTACCGGGTGGAATGCCAGTACACGGCAGAGGATCTGACAAGCCAGGTGTTCGAACGGGTATTGGGCCGGTTCGCTTCTTTCCGGGAGGAAAAGGCGCCGTTTGAGGTGTGGCTTTTCGCAATCGCCCGCAATGCCGTCAACGATTACGGCCGCCAGCAGAAGCGCCGCCGGTTTTTCTCCCTGGAGGCACTGAAAGAGGCGGCGTCCGGCGGGAAAACCCCCGAGGCGATGGCTCTCGCCGGTGAGGCCAAGGACAGCCTGCTCCAGGCCATGTGCGTGCTGAAGCCGAAGGAGCGGAGTATTCTGGCGCTGAAGTTCGGAGCGGAGCTCAAAAACGGGGAAATTGCCCGGCTTACCGGAATGAGTGAAAGCAATGTGGGCGTAACGCTGTACCGCTCCATGAAAAAGTTGAGAACAGAACTGGAAAGGAAGGGCTGCCATGAGTGAAAAAAGAATGATCCGGCTTATTGTGGAGGAACTGGATATATGCCTGGAAAACAGGAAGCTCCCCTCATCGGGTGACAGACCGCAGGAATATACCGAAATGCTGGAGCTGGGTCTGGCCTTGTCCGAAGCCGGCAATACAAGTGAAAACCATAAGGCTGCAGTGCGCAGCCGTGTCTTCGGCGCTTCCGCACTACCGGAGCCAAAGAGCCGCAGGTGGACCTCCCGGCGGAGCCTGGCCAGGACAGGCGGCATTCTCGCCGCTTCCTGTCTCTTGGCTGTGCTGCTGCTGGCGCCGACCTCTTTTGCCGGAAACTGGATGCGGACGGTGATCCGGACTGTTTCGTTGGGACACATCACCGTCAGCCAAATGCAGGAAACCCCGCGGGAGGCCATGCCGTTTCCCGATGAGCTGAAGGGCAAAATCTTCACCAAGGACGGAAAGTCAGTAGAGCAGTGGGCCGGGCACGAAAAGCCCTTCTATACCGCAGACGGTGAGGAAATAGCAGGTGTAGCCAACGGGGAAATCATCACCCGAAAGCAGATGGAGGCGCAGCCTGCGCCTGAAATCATCCGGATTGGGGATTCCACAGACATACCCGGGTACATTGCCTTTAGAGCAGGGCTGCCCACTTATGTGCCGGAGGGTTTCGTATTTGACCGCGCCGAGGTGTACAGTATGGCTGATAAGTACCTGGATGTGTATTATCTGAACCCGGCTACGGGCAAAACCATCCATATCCAGGAACGGCTGGCCGACGAGGAAACCGCCTATGCCATGTCCACCGAGCATAAAGTGGAACAAGTGAGGGTAAGCGGAGTCGATGCTGTGATCGTAGGAGGCAAAACTATTGACTGGGAGAAGGATGGTGTACTCTACAGCATTATGACCGGGAAATCCGGTGTGAAGCTGGATAACAGCCAGCTGATCAGAATGGCCGAATCTGTAGAGCCGCTTTCCGCCAAATAATGGCTTCCGCTATTCCGCTCCATAACGGGGTTGGGCCCGGGCGGTTTCCGCTCAAAATTGCCTCCCGATGCCTTATTCCGCAAGACGTTCAGGATTCCGGAGCCTCCCTCATGGGGGGCTTTTCTTTTTGCGGATAATTCGTTATACTACAATTTAGCACCAGGTATTAAAACTACATAGCAAAACTCCGGCGGAAAGAGCCGAGGATAACGCTCGACGAGCGGTACCAAAAAGTTGTAATATTAGACCTGTTGCGGATTGGAAAGTTAAAGAAGGCGGTGTTGCGCCATCGTACGGATGCCCAAGCGTGAGCGCCAGGAACGGCTGGCGATATTGATAAAGGAAAACCCGTTTGTGACGGACGAAGAGCTGATGAAGGCCTTTCATGTCAGCATTCAGACCATCCGTCTGGACAGACTGGAGCTGGGGATTCCCGAGCTGCGGGAGCGGATTAAGGCGATGGCTGAGCAATCCTACGACCAGGTGCGCTCCATCGGACCCGATGAGGTCATTGGTGAGGTCATTGATTTGCAGCTGGACAAAAGCGGCATTTCCATGTTTGAAATTCGCGAGGAGCATGTGTTTTTGCGCAACCAGATCGCCCGCGGCCACCATATTTTTTCCCAGGCCAATTCTCTGGCGGTAGCGGTCATTAATGACGAGGTGGCCTTAACGGCATCTGCGGACATCCGCTTTATCCGGACAGTGAAGCTGGGAGAGCGGGTTATTGCCAAAGCCTATGTGCACTCCCTGTCCAAGGGAAAGGCGCGGGTGGAGGTAAAAAGCTATGTGCAGGATGAACCGGTATTTGAAGGGCGGTTTTTGATTTATCATTCCTATAAAGAACGGCAGTCGGAGGAAGCCATGCCGATAGCCATACCTGGGGAAACGGAT
>JAQSYT010000087.1 GCA_029256065.1 Paenibacillaceae bacterium | reverse complement strand
GGATGGTGATAAAGACGCCGGATAAAAGCGCAAAAGCGACGCGCATTGCCGTTATCGGGACAGGCGCCGTGGGCTCCACCACCGCGTACACCCTGCTCTTGCACAAGCGGATGTCCGAATTGGTGCTGATTGACGTGAATAAGGACAAGGCCCGCGGGGATGCGCTGGACATGAACCACGGCCTTCCTTTTGTTGGCAATGTGCGGGTTTGGGCGGGAGATTACGAGGATTGCAAGGAAGCCGACATCATCGTCGTCACCGCCGGAGCTGCACAGAAGCCAGGGGAAACCCGCCAGGATCTGTTGAAGCGCAATGTGAAAATTTTTGAAAGCATTATTGAAAATGTCACCAAATACAATACGACCGGCATTCTTCTGATTGCCACCAATCCGGTGGATGTCCTTTCTTATTTCTCCTGGAAAAAATCGGGCTGGCCGGCCAACCGGGTCATCGGCTCGGGAACACTCTTGGACAGTGCCCGCTTCCGTTATCTGATTGCCGAGGAGCTGAATATCGATCCTCGCAGCGTTCATGCCCATATTATCGGGGAGCACGGGGATTCTGAGCTGCCGGTTTGGAGCCGCGCCAATGTGGCAGGCATCCAGGTGGATATCCCCCGTTCGAAGCAGGAGGAAATCTTCCAGAATACCCGGGACGCCGCATACGAAATCATCAGCGCCAAAGGCGCCACCTTCTACGCCATTGCCTTGGCTCTTGACCGGATTTGCGCAGCGATTCTGCGCAACGAGCAATCTGTATTGACAGTATCCACCCTCATCTCCGGGCATTACGACCTGGAAGAGGTTTACATGGGTGTGCCTTGTATAGTGGATCACAGCGGGGTGCGTGAGATTCTTGACCTGGAGCTGAATGCCGAGGAGCAGGAGCTTCTGCGCAAATCGGCCCGTACTCTCAAAAGCCACATTGATGAAATCTCCGTTGGGAAGGATGCCGATACTCCGTGAAGCCCTTGCAAATCTCGCCTGAAACAGCTGTCAAGCTGTCCCAAATGCTGAAGGTGCCCCTGGAGCATCTGATGCATATGCCCCAGCATATTTTACTGCAGAAGCTGGCCGAGCTGGCCAAGCAGCAGGACCAAGAGGCGGACGGTACCGCCTCCGCGGCTCCCAAACCGGATGTGCCGCCGCAATGATTCCTTTTTCCCATACATGGCCTTATGAGACTCTCCGCCAGGATGTTTATGTGGACAGCTGCCCCTTCTGCAGTGCAGAGCGGGTGACTCTCCCTCTGAAAGTCAAGGATCTTGCTCCTATTCATGAGGGAAGGAAACGGCTTCTTGTTTTTCCCTGCTGCCACGGCTCCTTCACTGTTGTTGATACAGACCGCGACTACCTTCTTGCTGACCGGAAGCTCCGGTAAAAGCAATCAAACAGCCTGCCGCCCTTTAATAAGGGGACGGCAGGCTGTTTAATTTCATATGTACGAAACGTCACTTGCCGCCCTGCATTTCCTCCGGCAGCTCCATACGGGCATTCAGCATATCCTCGCGGGTGACCACCCACTGCTCCCGGCTGGCCCGGATCATAGCGGAATCCATAATGCTCTTGTCGTTAATAACCCGGGAGAACCATCTGACCGCCTCATGATAATTGCTCAAGCGCCGGTTCAGCTCCCCGATGAGATACATCAGCCGGGCATTATTGACTTCCTTTTCCGTTTCATAAACCTGTATGTATGATTCCAAAGCGAACTGCATGAACCGCCGCTCCTGCTCCTCTTCCTTCTTCTCCCGGTAGAGCCATGCAATATGGTGCAGCAAGCCGGAAATGAGCCTGACCTTCTCTTGCTTTATCTGGGCGCACAACAGAGCCAGCTTATACGACTGCAGTGCATCCTCCCAGCTTCTTTCCCCGCCGTAATCCCGCTCCACCCAATTAATCCGCACCCGGTTCTCGAACTCCTCGCGCTGTGCCGCGGTCAGCTTCTCGCTGAAGCTTTCGGTGGTGGCGAAGCCGCACTGGGGGCAAACCCGGACCACATAATACTCGGGATTGGCCAATTTATACAAAATGTTAAAATCCGTCTCTGTGCCAGCCGATTTCTTGAAGCTTGGCCGGACCCTGGAGGTCATGAACACATGTCCGCAGCACATACAGGACACCTTGACCTGAAAAAGAGGACTTAAACCTTCCATTCCTTCCGTTCCCCCTTGCTGACAAATTTGCAGCATTCTTGAACTACTTTTGATCATTGTACCATATTCTATCCCAAATCGCCTCCACCTCTGGACATGTCTTTTCTTGATGTTTCATAAACATAATGTATCCTGTACATGCTTGGAGGCTTCGTATGCGCCGTCTTTTCCCCTGGAATCCGCTGGTTGCAGCCGCTCTTCTCATCGTTCCGTTTTTGGTCATGCTGATGGCATATCCCAATGAAGTGATCAATGCCTCCATGCGGGGCATCCTCATCTGGTGGGATGTGCTGTTCCCTTCCCTTTTCCCGTTTTTGGTGCTGGCCGAGCTGATGCTTGGCTTTGGAATTGTCCATTTTTTCGGCTCTCTGCTGGATCCGTTGATGCGGCCCTTGTTCCGGGTGCCGGGCATCGGCGGCTTCGTCATGACCATGGGCTTCGCCTCCGGTTATCCCATGACCGCCAAGCTTACAGCCAAGCTGTGGGAGGATAAGCTGATCAACCGGGAGGAGGGTGAAAGGCTGGTGGCCTTCGCTACTACCTCCGATCCGATCTTCCTTATCGGCGCGGTGTCGGTGGGTTTCTTCCATGATGCCCGGCTGGCGGTGGTGCTGGGTGCTGCCCACTACGGGACTGCCATCCTGCTGGGGCTTCTTATGCGGTTCCACAGCAAGGGCAAAATGTCCCCTCCCGCCCCGGTTCAAGGCAAGGGGCGCCTGCTCGCCCGTTCCTTCCGGGCCATGCATGAGGCGCGGATGATGGACGGGCGGCCGTTTGGAGTGATGCTCCAGCAAGCGATCCGTGCTGCTATCCAGCTGATCTTTGTCATCGGCGGATTGGTTGTTTTCGCTTCCACCATTTTGGAGGTGCTCACCATCGCCCAGATTCTGAGGTTCATTCAGGATACCTTCGGCAGCCTGCTTGGTGTAGCGGGAGTCTCCCGGGAGCTGGCCCAATCCCTTGTGGACGGAAGCTTTGAGGTCACTCTCGGGGCCAAAGCGGCGGGCGGGGCTTCCGCCTCCATTCCGCTGGTCTACAAAGCCGCCTGCGGCGCTTTTGTGCTGGCCTGGGCCGGCCTGTCGGTGCATGCCCAGATTATCAGCCTTTTGCATAAAACCGATCTCCGCTACGGTCCGTTTCTTCTGGCGCGCCTTGCCCACGGGCTCCTCTCCTTCGCCGCCGTGCTGCTGCTGTGGAATTGGCTGAAGCCGGACCCTGCTCCGGCTTTTGCCCGGCTTGCCTCAACCGGCGGCGCTTCCTGGCTGAGGCCCGGTCTCTGGCCGGACATAGCTTGGCAGGCGGGTTACGCCATTGCCGGATTGCTGCTCCTGTATCTAACGGGTGCACAGTTAATCCGGCACCGCTCCGGCCCGGGAGGCAAAACTTCGCGCTAACCTTAATGAGTACAGAGGAAATTTCCACCACCCCTGTGGTAAGATGGAGAAAGCTTCCGTTTGACAAACCAAAGAGAGGTGGCAATCATGACCCAATATTCCGCTCTGTTGCCCGAACGCTTGTCCCGTCTGGAGGAACTTGCCTTTAACTTGTGGTTTAGCTGGAACGAAGAGGCCCTGGAGCTGTTCCGCGCAATCAATCCGGTCAAGTGGGAAACTGTCTATCACAGCCCCGTCCGGATGCTGCTGGAAGCAACTCCTGAGGATTGGACCAAACTGGCCGGCGATGAGGCATTTACAGACCTCTACGAGAAGGTTATCGCTTCGTGGGACGCCTATACCGGGCGCAAGGCCTGGTTTCATGAAACCTACCCCCAACACGAAGGCCGTCACATTGCTTACTTCTCTGCGGAATTCGGCTTTCACGAATCCCTCCCTATCTACTCAGGCGGCCTGGGTGTTCTTGCCGGAGACCACTGCAAATCCGCCAGTGATTTGGGACTCCCCCTTGTAGCGGTGGGTCTATTATACAAACGCGGCTATTTCAACCAAAAAATCGATCACCAAGGCACGCAGATTTCCGAGCAGGCCACCTATGATTTCGGAACATTGGCGGTGCGTCCGGCCATCCGCAATGATGAGGAAGTACATGTTTATGTAGAGCTGCCCGGACGCGCTGTAAGGTTAAAGGTCTGGGAGGTCCGGGTCGGAACGGTTCCGGTTTATCTGCTGGATGCGGATGTGGACGGCAACAGCTATGATGACCGTTCTCTCACCGCACAGCTTTACGGGGGCAATCAGGATACCCGGATCCAGCAGGAAATCATTCTGGGCATGGGCGGGATTCTGGCTCTCCGCGCCTTGGAGCTTTATCCATACGTTTATCATATCAATGAAGGCCATGCGGCTTTTCTGTCCCTGGAGCGCATCCGTGAGCATATCCGGGGCGGTCTCCCCTTCTCCGCGGCACTGGAAATGGTGCGGGCGAGCACCATGTTCACCACGCATACGCCGGTTCCGGCAGGACATGACGCTTTTCCTGTGGGCATGTTTGAGCATTATCTGGGTGAGCTGCTCTACTCCTTGTCCGCAGACCGTCAGGCCATTATTGAGCTGGGGCTGGACCGGAGTAAAAATGTGTTTAATATGACCTACCTGGCCATGAATACAGCCACCATGCGAAATGGAGTGAGCGAGCTGCATGGCGCTGTCTCCCGCGAAATGTTCAAGGGCTTCCACGGCAATTTGAACGCCTCGGAGATTCCCATCGGGCATGTGACCAACGGGGTCCATCTGCGCACCTGGATGGCCCGGGAGTGGAAGGAGCTTCTGGACCGTTATCTGCCGGAGAATTGGCGCACCCATCAAAGCGGCAAGGAGCAATGGGCTGCGCTAGCAGGTGCGGCGCCGGAAACGGTCTGGGAGATCCGCCAGCGGCTGAAGGAACGCCTCATTATTTTTGCCAAAGCCAATGTGGAGGAGCAGCGGAGGCGCAACGGGCAGCCTGACGACAGCGGCACCGCCTTTTTGCGCCCGGATGTGCTGACCATCGGCTTCGCCCGGCGTTTCGCCACGTACAAGCGGGCGACGCTGATCTTCCGCGACCAAGAAAGACTGGACCGTCTGGTTAATGATCCGGAGCGGCCGGTGCAGTTTATTTTTGCCGGGAAGGCCCATCCCGCCGATCTTCCCGGCCAGAAGCTGCTGCGCGAGATTTATCAGCTGTCCCAAACCGAACGCTTCCGCGGCAAGATTGTGCTACTGGAAAACTATGATATGAATATGGCCCGTTTCCTGGTGCAGGGAGTAGATGTATGGCTGAACAACCCCAAACGGCCCCATGAGGCCAGCGGTACCAGTGGTGAAAAGGCTGCACTGAACGGCGTGCTGAACTTCAGTGTACTGGATGGCTGGTGGCAGGAGGGCTATGACGGGGAAAACGGCTGGTCCATCGATGCCGACAACCGGGCCGATGAGGACACCCAGGAGAAGGAGAATCAGGAGTCGCTGTACAGTGTATTGGAGGAGAAGATTGTTCCTCTCTATTATGACCGGGAGGAGCAGGCGGCTGTTCCGGTTAAATGGGTGAACCGGATGGTCCATTCCCTTGAAACACTGGCGCCTCAATATAATACCGACCGGATGGTGCAGGATTACACCACCCTCTACTACACCCGGATTATGGCCCGCGCCCTGCATTTCAGTGCAGACAATTATGCGGCCGCCACCCGCATGGCCGACTATAAGCGGTTCATCCGCACCAAGTGGTGGGCAGTGAAAATTGTGGGTGTGGAGGATACCTACCCGCCTGTAGGCTTCACTGAATCCCTGGGTAAGCGGCTTTTAAAAACCGTTGGTGTGGTGGTCCATCTCGGGGAAATCTGGTATAAGGACGTAGCCGTGGAGGCCTTGTACTGGGAGGAGCAGGAGAACGGTGCTTGGGTGCCTGTGGTGGTGCCCTTCTCCCTGTTCGGAGAGGCTGTATCTCCAGGCACCTACAAATTCGAGGGCAGGCTGCCGGCGCATCTGCGCCACGGACCGCATTTCCAGCTCCGGGTACGTCCCATCAGCCCGGATTTCGCCCATAATTTCGAAATGAATGAGGTTACGATTTTGTAGCCACAGGCTACCCATACGCAAAAATAACGGATGCCTTCCGATGATTGTCGTCGGGGCATCCGTTTAAAATTGAGCTACATATCGGTCTACTGCTGCTGGTACAGGCAAAGGGCCGCGGATTCACCAGCTTCCACCTGGACCGGCGGACGGACCAGGCGCTTACGGAACTGAGCGACCCTTAAAGTCATATTTAGCGCATTTTCCAAATCTTACGGAACTGAGCGGCTCTTAGAGCCTGAATTTGTTTCAGATTGGCCGCCCAAGACCACGTAACGGGTTGTGAGTTCCGTTAAAATGCGGCCAAGCTGTTTTTTGGCGTTTAAGCGTCGCTGAGTTCCGTAAGGGTAGCGGCAGGCCACCATTTTTTAAAACTCCAGTCCTCCATTGCTTGACGGATGCAAAAAGCTTATGATGAGGATAGTTTGACTAGCTAATGCTTACGATGCTGGCTTTCCTGGCGGAAAGCCCTTGCTTATGCTTACGATGCTGGCTTTCCTGGCGGAAAGCCCTAGCTTATGCTTACGATGCTGGCTTTCCTGGCGGAAAGCCCTTAGGAGGTACCGCTTTGAATTACTTTGTTGTCAACCGGGGCGATGAGGAGTCATGCAAGCTGGTGAAGGAGTTCCACCGGCTGGCGGCCAGCCATGGCATGACTGAAAGCCGCAATGAGCCCGACTTTGTGGTTTCCATCGGGGGTGATGGTACCATGCTGCAAGCCTTTCACCAATTCCGCGGGAATTTGGCTACAGCATCCTTTATAGGGATCCACACCGGACACCTGGGTTTTTTTGCCGACTGGATGCCAAGCGAAATCAGCCAGTTGATCACGCTGATGAACGCTCCTCCTCAGGAAAGCAAGCTCAGGCTGGTGACCTACCCTTTGGTGGAGGTGGAGGTAGTGAAGGCAGTGGGGGACACGCATTCCTTCATGGCCTTGAATGAATTCACCATTAAAGGCATCGATTCGACGCTGGTAGCCCAGCTGAACATAAATGACGATCTGTTCGAAACCTTCCGCGGGGACGGCATCTGCATCTCCACTCCTTGCGGCAGCACCGCTTACAACAAAAGTCTTGGCGGCGCCATCCTCCACCCTTCTTTGGAGGCTTTGCAAATTGCCGAAATTTCCTCCATCAACAACCGGGTGTACAGGACACTGGGCTCCTCTATGATTCTGCCCAAGCATCATCACTGCGATATCTACCCGAAATCGGAGGGGCGGTTTGTCATTACACTGGATCACTTGTCCTTCCAGGAAAACCAGATTACCTCTATCCGGTGCCAGGTATCCAAGGAGATCATCCGTTTTGCCCGTTTCCGCCCGTTCCCCTTCTGGAGCCGGGTCCGGGAGGCCTTCATCGGCCATGATTTCAAATAGTTGTTGGGAATCAGTGCTCTGCTTTGGCCGAGTTCTCCGCCAGCCGGACTGAGGATCCGCTATTTCCCCAAAATTGGCGGAATTGTAATTTCCGCGGACACACGGTACTCTATTTGTTTGATCAACCGTCTAAAGCAGCTATTTTCCGCCACATAACGGATCCTCTGTCCGCGAAAAAGAGAAAACGTCCGATTTCCTGCATATAGCGGAACCTGTGTCCGGATAGCCAGCTTTAATGCAGTCAACACCTGGAAGCTAGTTAGTCTTCATGTGACCGGTACCCGGAGCTAGTTAGTCTTCATGTGATTGGTTTCCGTGAGCTGGTTAGTCATCATACTGTTCGGCACTCATAACGCCCACAACCCAACAAGCCCAAGACACCGAAGGCTCCCGCCTCCCGTCTTGGGCTTGTTCTTACGCTTCTCCGGAATCAATTACGCCGGCTAATCGCTGCTGCCGCCGCGCTTGGCCAGCTTGCTCCGTTCATCTGCTAATCAGAGCCGCGGAACCGCTAAACCATGGGCTCTGCCCGGCCTTTTTCCCGGTCGCGCTCGCGGTCATTCCGCTTCTCCCGGTCCTTGTCCCGGTTGCGCTGATGCTCACTGCCGCCTCCGCCCCCGCCGCCAGACTTGCTTCGTGGAGGGTGCTGCTTACCCTTTTCCCCTTGAGGCGGCTGTCCCTGCTGCTTGCGCTCGCCGCCAGGCTGCTGGTCGCGGTTGGGGCGGTTCTGCTGCTCCCGGTGGCGGGAATCCTGCTGTGGCTCCCTGCGCCGGCCTTCCTGCTCCCGCTGCCGGCCGTTGTCACCGTCACGTCCGCCGCCATTATCGCGTTCGCGGGGTTTGCCGCCACCGAACTCCCGCGGACGTCCGCCATCTCCTTCACCCCGGGGCTTCCCGCCTCCCCCGTGATCCCGGCTGCTGCGCGGTCCGTCCTGACTGCGCCGGTTATCCTGTCCCTTTTGCCCGCCGCGGGGTTCGCGGTCGCCATCCCGTCTTCCACCCTCCGGGTGGCCGGGTTTTCGCCCATTATCGCCAAGGGCGTGGACTGAAGCCGTTTGCTTTTCACGCTGGCGGGATTCCGCCACAGGCTCCTGCTGCTTGCGCTGATACTGATGCCGCGGCTTCAGCTCATACTCCCGCGGACGCTCCGCCTCGTAAGGCCTGTCCCCCTCTGCATCGGAATCGTCGCCATCCTCACGGCCGTCTGCATTCTTGCGGGAGGCCAGCTTTTCAATAATAAAGTAGGCGCAGCCGAAATTGCAGTATTCGTTCAAATAATCATGAAGCAGCGAAATCGACGCATCCTTGGTGCCCTTATTGTTGGGTTCCTTGAAGAAGCCCTTCAGCCGAAGCTGGTTGTAGCCCCAATCCCCTACTATAAAATCATACCGGTCCAGCACCTCGCTGTACCTGTCCCGAAAGACCTCATAATTCCAACCGTTTTTGTGATCCAAAACCACTGAATACGTATTTCCCCCGATATGATACAAGACCGCTGCCTCCTTCACCGTCTACTGCTGCCTTCTCTATGTGAAACACACCGGAAACCCGGAGAAGCGGTTCCGCTGTGCGACATTGTGTCAACTCGCCTGCCAATAGGCGGACTTTTCTTATTATAACACGAAAAGGAATTTTTCACCTGCACCAGATTTGGCCCGTCAGAGTCCCTGCCCGCAACACACCGACCAAAACAGACATGATAGGGAATGTATGCTAAAATAGAAATCTGAACCCGACTTCATTACAGATCATATCAGAAACAGTGGCCGGCTTCCTAATTATAGGAGCCGTTAATAAGAACGGAGGGAATCGAAAGTGGAGACAGCTTTGTCGACAGAGGAAAAAAATGCCCTGCTTGGCGATATCCTGCGCGGCATGGGACGTATTCTGGTGGCTTTTTCCGGCGGAGTGGACAGCACCTTCCTTCTGAAGAGAGCCCAACAGGAAATCGGAGATCAGGTGCTGGCAGTAACCGCTGCTTCCGAAACCTTCCCCAGCCGTGAATTCGACGCGGCCGTAGCGCTTGCGGAGGAGATGGGCGTCCGTCTCATCAAAACCGAGGTCAAGGAATTCGAAAACGAGAAATTCGTGGCCAATAATCCGGACCGGTGCTACCACTGTAAAACAGGACTGTTTACCCATCTGCAGCAGCTGGCAAAGGATCACGGCTACAGCTATATTGTGGACGGGTCCAATATGGACGATCTGGGGGATTACCGCCCCGGCCTGCAAGCCAAAAATGAGCGTGGCGTCCGCAGCCCCCTGCAGGAAGCCGGAATGACCAAGGCGGATATCCGCCAGCTTTCCAAGGAGCTGGGGCTTACCACCTGGAACAAACCCTCCTTCGCCTGCCTGTCCTCCCGCATTCCCTACGGGACCAAAATCGAGCGCTACAAAATTGATCAGCTGGATGTGGCAGAGGCTTACCTGGCTCAGCTGGGCTTCTATCAAGTGAGAGTCCGCCATCATGACAAAATTGCCCGCATTGAAGTGCTTCCGGAGGAAATCATGAAGGTGATGGAGCATAAGGAGGCCATTCATCAAAAGCTGACCTCCCTCGGCTTCTCTTATGTCACGCTGGATCTGGCGGGATACCGGACCGGCAGCATGAACGAGGTGCTGGCCCCATCCCTGAAGCTGCAAAGAAAGGAAGTCGCCAAGTAATGGACATTGATCAGTTGCTGAAGCTGGTCCATACCGGGGATCTCAATCCCGAGGAGGCCAAGGTCCACATCCGGGATATGCTCAAGGCTAAGGAGCCGGACGGCACAGCGGATATGGGCTTTGCCCGGGTTGACGTGCACCGGGAACGCCGGACCGGATTTCCGGAGGTTATATTCGGCCAGGGAAAAACATCCGAGCAGCTCCACGCCATCTTCCTGAAGCTGATGGAGCATGTGGACCGGGTGCTGGCTACCCGTGTAACCAAGGAGCAGGCAGACCGGGTGCTGCAGGATGTGCCTGCCGCCCATTATGACTCTGTGAGCCGGACCATCTCCTGGCGTCAAAAACCCTTCACTCCCTCCAAACATGGCTATGTGGCCGTTGCCTGTGCGGGAACCTCGGACCTCCCCGTGGCAGAGGAAGCCGCCGTTACAGCGGAAATGCTGGGCTCCCGTGTGGAACGGATCTATGATGTGGGCGTTGCCGGTATCCACCGGCTGTTCGAACGGCTGGAGATTCTGCGGGAGGCCGACGCCATTGTAGTGGCGGCAGGCATGGAAGGCGCCTTGGCCAGTGTAGTGGGCGGGCTGGTGTCCAAGCCGATTATTGCCGTTCCCACCAGCATCGGCTATGGCGCCAGCATGAACGGAATTGCCGCTATGCTTGCCATGCTGAACTCCTGTGCGCCCGGCGTAACCGTGGTGAATATCGACAACGGCTTTGGGGCAGGCTATGCAGCCGGAGTCATCCAACAAAATCTGGAGAAGAAGGCGAAATCACCTTTATGAAAATCGTATATCTGGATTGTTTTTCAGGCATTGCCGGCGATATGACGCTGGCAGCTTTGGTGGATGCGGGTGCAGATAAGGATTATGTGGAGCAGGAGCTGGCCAAGCTCCCGGTGGACCCGTTCACACTCCGCTGGTCCCGGGTGACCAAACGCGGGGTCTCCGCCCTCAAGCTGGACGTTCTGCTGGATGAGGAAAACCCGCCTAAGCATCACCGCCATTACAAGGACATTGCGGAAATGATTGTCCGGGCGGGCTTCAGCGAAAAAGCCACCGCACTGGCTCTCTCCATTTTCGAAAAGATCGCCATAGCGGAGGCCAAAATCCATGATGTGCCGGTGGAGCGTGTACACTTCCACGAAGTGGGCGCCATCGACTCGATCGTGGACGTAATCGGTGTGGCATTGGCGCTGGATTCTCTGGAGGCGGACAAAATCATCAGCTCCCCGGTACCCCTGGGCTCCGGCTCCATCCGAATCGATCACGGCGTGTACCCTGTTCCTGCTCCGGCCACACTGGAAATGATGAAGGGCATCCCCGTTGCGGAAAGCCGCTTGCGGATGGAGCTGACCACCCCCACAGGAGCAGGCATTATCGCCGGAGCAGCCACAGGCTTCCTCATTTCCCTGCCGTCCATGACCGTGGACAGCATCGGCTACGGTGCCGGCACACGGGATTTGGCCGACCAGCCCAATGTCCTGCGGGTGGTAATTGGGCATACGGAGCCTTATCTGGACAAGTGGCACAGCCAGCACGAGCTGCACCATATTGAGCATGTCCACGAGCATGCCCATCACCACCATCATCACGGCGAAACGCATCACGAGCATGTTCATCATCATAGCGACGCCCATGCCCATGTACACCATCATGATGCAGACCATGAGCACCATCATCACGGGGAGCATGCCCACAGCCACTCCCATTCCCATGTGCATGATCATCATGAAGCCGGAAGCGACGGACATGAAGCTCCCCCCCATCTCCATGGAGATGAGACAGCAGAAGAGTCCGCCTGCGATACGAAGCATTAAGCATCAGCAGCCGCAACGCAGTGAAGGATTATTCATAAACGCCATCCATCCGGAGGAGCAAGGCAGTCCGGGGGCGTTTTAGAATAATCCTTCATTTTTTTGCATTCATCTGCATGCAGCCCTTTAAACCAGCGGTCCGGCCAGCTCCCGGTAGCTGCTCCGCACTTCTTCGTACACTTCCTTTAAGGGGACCCCATGCCGCCGCGCCGCCTCCTCGCATTCCTTGAACTCCGGAGCGAATTGGACCGGTTTTCCTCCATGGTACCCCACTTTTACCGTCATAGTTCCGAATCGGGTTTCCACCCGGACGAACTCCCGTCCCAGCCGGTGGCATTCCGCCCGTACATACCTCAGCCCCAGCGTAGTGGTTTCGGCGAAAATCACCTGCTCCATGGCAGGAATCCCTTCTTCTCCCACCAGAACATTCAGCATAATGCCCGGCCTTCCTTTTTTCATAATAATCGGAACCCAGTATACATCATTGGCTCCCGCGGCCAGCAGAAGCTCTGTAATATAAGAGGTGAATTCGGGATTCATATCATCCAGATTAGCCTGAAGAATGACCATGCCTCCATCGGTATGCTCTTGCCTGTGCAGATGCTCCAATGCTTGTCCCCACCTTTTCTATAGGGTGTGTAAGCAAACCCTAGGATAAAATACGACTCCCTTAAACATGCTAAGTATAGCACATCACCCATGGCCGACATGCCAAATTTGCGGATACAAAAGCGGGAGGACGATCTTATGAAACGGCGGCACCGGTACAGCGGGATTGCGGCAGCAGCGGCCTTCGTATGGCTGGCGGGAGCGGGGCTTGCGGCGGCGGCGCCGGCAGGGACAGAAGATGTGGAAGTCTCAGCCCCCCAGCCTGCCGCAGCAGCCAGCCCTAGCTATGAAGCGCGTAAAGCTCTGTTTGAACAAAGCAGCACCATCACCGGCATTCAGTGGCAGGATCTGGCCGCTGCCGATCAATATGAACGCACCATCAATTTTGTGAAAAAACGTTCCACTGGGGACGGATTAGTGGGTATTTATTTTTCTCAGGAAGACTGGGCGGGACTAGCCAACCCGGACCGGACAGATACAAGCCCCCAGGCCATTGCCGCTTTCGGCGGAAAAGGCTTGGACGGGGACTGCGACGGGCGGGCAGACCGGAACAGCGACCTGGACAGGCTTGCCGCTTATGCCCGGCAGATTACCCGGTTCGGGACAGACAGGGAAAACCTGCGGATCGGTTTGTGGGAATATTACCAGAACAACCGGGCTGTAGAACGGATCATCCAGTTTTCCAAAATCTATGCCGCCTTTGGAACCCTTGACCTGTTTACCCATGCTTTCCCTCTTCCTCTTGGAGCAGATTACTCCTACCGCGACACCTGGGGAGCCAGCCGCGGATGGGGCGGGGACCGGATTCACGAAGGAACGGATCTTTTTGCCCATCATGGTGTCCCGGTCCGCAGCACCTGTTACGGGATCATTGAGGTTATGGGCTGGAATCCCTTTGGCGGCTGGAGGGTAGGTATCCGGGACTTGAACAATGTTTATCATTATTACGCTCACTTGTCCGGGTTCAGCAAGGAAATAAAAACAGGGGATGTGGTCAAACCCGCGCAGGTTATCGGCTGGGTGGGCAGCTCCGGCTACGGAAAGCCCGGCACCTCGGGCAAATTTCCGCCGCATCTGCATTTTGGCCTCTACCGGGATAACGGTCTGTCAGAATGGTCCTTCGACCCTTACCCCAACCTCAAAAAATGGGAACGGGAAGAACGTGCCGCCGGCCGAAAAAAATAAACCAGTCCGGGGATGATCCCGGGCTGGTTTTTTTATTGTGTGATTTGCGTGATATTAGTAGATCTTAGCGGCAACATACTTGCTGCTGTCCTTGGCGAAATCCGCGCTTCCGCTTCCGGCATCAACAGTGGTATCCACCGTTACCCATGCACCGTTGACAAGCACTTCGTTCCAGGCATGATATTCACTCACATATTCCGAGGTGCCCATCATCAGCTTGGAAGGAATGCCGATGCTGCGGGTCATAGCTGCGAAGAGGGAGGAATAGTCGTAGCAGATGCCGGTTCCGTCAACCAATACTTGGCTCAGGTTGGGAATGTAGCCCGTTGCTACATTGGCGGCCAGGTTATAATCATAGGTTACATTGCCGATAATATATTCATAGATTGCCTTCACCTTTTCTTCCGTGCTGCTCTTGCCGTCAGTCAATTCCTTGGCTTTGGCTACAACGTCGGAGGCGGCGGCCCAGTTCACATTTTGTGTGGAGTTCAGATATACGGTATTGGAATCGGCAAACACAACATCCTTGGTAGTTGAGTATACACTCTTGTACTTGTTGCCTGTGGTGTTCTCCAGTACGGCGATCTTGTAGGTGCCGTCACCCAGTTGGAGAGGGAAGCTTTCTTCCGTACCGTTATTCTTCAAATCGTAGGTGTAGCTTGTCCCGTCCTTGGTCACCATGACCTTCACACGGGCGCCGGAGTCTGCTTGATATTGTACGCCGATGGAACCGGCGGCAATGTTGCTGTCGTTCAACCAGGAAGCAGCAGATGCTGCACTTGCATATGCGAAAAGGGTGCTTGCTGCAAGTATAGACGCGATGAATTTCCGCATATAAAAACCTCCTTCGGAAACTGGCTGCCATTCTTCTTGTCGAAGGGAAGGCCCTTTAGCTTTGCGTCCCTGCTTTTCAACAGGTTTGCCGTTATCGGTTTAGGCTTGGATGATTCTTCATAATAAAAATAAAATAAGCCAATTGCATTCGGTAGCTGGCTGTCATCCTTCGGTTGAAGGGAAGACCCTGTAGCTTTGCGTCCCTGCCTTTCAGCAGGTTTGCCGTTTATCGTGTATTGCCTCTACTTATAATCTATCAGAATTTCGACATTTTTTCAATAGTATTGTAGGAAAATATGCTAGGGTCTAGGGCCTGTCCTTCACATGACAGACTTTATTTAAAGAAAAAGAAGCTGCCGGGAAATAAGCTCCAGGCAGCTTCAATTTTATGGGCTATAAGCGTTTCTTTTCTGTTACCGCTTCAAGCGGAGCCTGCGCAGGGTCACCCCTGTAATCAGCAAGCCCAACCCTGTCAATTGCCAGAGCAGCCTTCTTTCCTCCCCTGTTTTGGGGAGTGTGCTTACCGCTGGAGCAGGTGTGGAATCCCCGTTGAAGCCTCCCAGCGGCACTTCCTCTACGTCGATTTCGATAACCAGCTCTTCCTCATGACCATCCTTATCCACAATTACGACTGTGAACGAATCCTTGCCGGTATACCCCGGGTCCGGTGTGTATACCCAATTGCCGGTATCATCGAGGCTCAATGTCCCGTGCCCTGGGGGCTTGGCTATATCTACGCTTCCTCCCTCAGGCACAGGCACCGTTCCACCCTTGGGGGTATCCTGGTCGGTAATTTCCGTCAATGGCGTCGGGGCAGGTGACGGCGCTTCTGTTGGTGCAGGTGTCCCGGGCTCCGGAGCCGCACTCGGCGGCAGGCTGGACGGGCTGCCGGGAGAAGCTGACGGTGTGGCTTGAGTCGTTGGGCTGACCGTCACAGCAGGTGTTGCGCTGGCGCTGGGACTAGCGGTGGGAGAGAGAGTTTCCGACTCCTCCTCCGACCCGCCGGGTGTTGACGTCGGCGTAGCCGTTGGTGTCGCTGTCGGTGTTGCTGTCGGCGTTGCCGTTGGCGTTGGCGTCGCTGTCGGCGTTGCCGTTGGCGTCGCTGTCGGTGTTGCCGTTGGTGTTGGTGTCGGCGTTGCCGTTGGCGTTGCTGTCGGCGTTGCCGTTGGTGTCGCT
>JAQSYT010000464.1 GCA_029256065.1 Paenibacillaceae bacterium | reverse complement strand
TCGATTCACCATACCGTAACGGATATCGAAGAGGTGGTCCGTTCCTTAATAGCCAAGTCCGAGGAGATCAACAGAATTGCAGGATTCATTACCGATATTGCCGGACAAACCAATCTGTTATCTCTCAATGCGGCAATAGAAGCTGCAAGGGCAGGAGAAGCAGGCCGTGGCTTTGCTGTTGTGGCAGGAGAAGTCCGCAAGCTTTCGGAACAGACTAATCAATTTGGCAAAAGCATCACCGGCTTTATTAACGATATTCTGCTGGAGGTTGGGAGAACGGCCGAAAAGGTGACAAAAGGGGCCGGGGAGGTCAAGGAAGGCATCGAGATTGTCCAATCGGCAGGACAATCCTTTCAAAGTATTGAACATGCAATGGAGGATGTGCTGAAGCGGATTGACGGTGTAACGGAGGTTACGGGAAGATTGTCGCAAAACTCTAATAATCTGGTTGACGTTTTTCATGAGATTACCCGCATTACCGAATCTGCAGCGGACGGTACCCAAGGGGTATCCGCAGCCGCTCAAGAACAATTGGCTACTATGGAAGAAATATCCAGTTCATCAAAGGCGCTTGCCGGATTGTCTGAGGAGCTGCTGGTGTTAACCAGCAGGTTCAAGCTGTAATCTTGAAGGTCTAGCTGCAATTCAGCGTACAGGGTCTCAAAAGCATTTTTCCAAATGGAAAAATGCTTTTTTTACCATTCAAGTTGATGTACGTCTATTCTTATATTACACTTATGATCATCTGATAGATTTGAATAAAGGAGGCGGGTGACCCGGCAGTGAAATCAGGGAAAAAATGGGTTCAGATTGCGGTTTTGGCACTGGTTGTTTTAGCCGGAGGGGTAACCATCGGCAATGCACTGTTCAACCGGGACCAGATCCCGCGTGCAGGTGACCGGGCACCCCAGTTCAAGGTTGTGGACTTGGACGGTGCCGGGCATAGCTTAGGCGATTGGGCGGGCAAGCCGCTGGTGTTGAATTTCTGGGGCACCTTCTGTCCGCCGTGCACGGAAGAAATGCCTGCTCTGCAGCACCAATCCGCCAAGTGGGCGGAGCGGGGTGTAGGGGTGGTCGGCATGAACCTGGGAGAGAATGCTGTTACGGTCAGAAGCTTCGTCCAGCAGTATGGCGTGGAGTTTCCCATTTATATGGATATGGATGATGCTGTCCGCAAGGCATACGGTGTGAATCAGTACCCGACCACCTTCTTTATTAAACCCGGCGGCCGGATTTATAAGATCATTATCGGAAAAATGGATGAAGCCACCATCGAAAGCACGGTGGAATCCATGCTGGCGTCACAGTAATCCGGCCTCTGGCATGGACAGGTCATTACCGGTGAGGGGGGATGCCATGTTCGAAAATACCAAATGCGAATGCGGGCACCAGAACCCTGCTGCTACTGTGCTGTGCGAAGCCTGCGGCAAGCCCCAAACTGAGGGGGAAGAGGATATCCAACTGGAGATGCGCTATGACGGCATTCTCCGGCGGTCACAGCGGGCAAACCCCGGCATTGTAGACCGGATATGGCGCTTTTTCTCATCTGTGAAGGTGGCTGTGCGGCTAATTGCTGCCACTCTCCTGCTTGCAACCCTAGGAACAGTGCTCCCTCAGGAGAACACCTTCCTGAACCAGGATCCGGCGGTGTATTACCAAGAAAATTACGGCACTCTTGGCCGGTTGTATTATCTGACGGGTTTGTCCCATACATACGAATCCTGGTGGTTTATTACCCTTATCATGATGATTGGCGCTTCGCTGGTCATTTGCAGCCTGGACCGTGTGCTGCCCTTGTACCGGTCGCTTTCCCGGCAGCAGGTCCGCAAAGCTCAGGAATTTATCCGGCGCCAGAGACTAACGTACTCAGGACCGCTCCCGGATAAGGCAAACTGGGTGGAAGAAGCTTCCGCAGCTTTCAAAAGGAAGGGCTACCGGGTCCATTTGGACAAAGACGGACAAGCCCTGATGGCGGAAAAGCACCGTTTCAGCCGCTGGGGTCCCTATGTGAACCATATTGGACTTATCATCTTCCTGGGGGCGGTGCTGGCCCGGAATATACCCGGGTGGCATATGGATCAGTATCTGGCATTTCCCGAAGGGGAGCCTGTGAAAATCCCCGGAACGCCGTATTATCTCATGAACGAGAGGTTTTCGGTGGAATTCTATGAAACCGATCCCCTGGTGCCGCGGTTATACGAGACCCAGGCCATTCTCTACACATGTTCAGCAGATTGCGATGATCCCGACGAACCGCCTGTTCTTGAGCAGGTTCATGCCCAGAGCATTGAAGTCAACAAACCGCTGCGGTACCAAGAGCTGCTGGCCTACCAGTTTGACTATAAGGAAGCGCCTATGCTGCTGTCTGTAACGGCCGCTTTGCGGGACAAAACCAGCGGTGGAATCCACGGTTCCTTTCAATTGGATATGCTCCGCCCGCAGCCCGGGTATTCGGCCGGAGCCTACAACCTGGAGCTGAAGAGCTATTTCCCTGAGTTTTCCTTGAATAAGGAAGGCCAACCGGTGACCCTCTCCAAGGATCCGTTAGCGCCTGCATTTTTGTTCCTGATAAAAGGGCCTGCTTTGCCTGAAGACGGCGCACTTTATATGTTTTTCCCCCGGGCGGAGGATCAGCTGCGGTTCAGGCAGGAGGAATTGAACGGGGAGCTGGGCCAACGGCTTGAGCTGACAGCGGATATAGAAAATGTCAGAGTATCCCTTTATACAAGCTACCTGAACATCCGTAAGGAGAAAGCCCTGCCGTTCATCTGGAGCGGCTCCGCTGTTTTTATGATTGGACTGGTTATGGGCTTTTACTGGCAGCACCGGCGTGTGTGGCTTAGGATCGACGGGGATATGCTTTTACTGGGCGCACATACCAACAAGAACTGGTTTGGGCTCCGCAAGGAATGCGCCTTCATCCTGGAGCGCACAGGCATCAAGGTTGAACCTAAATCCCTGGAAAGGGGGGGAGGCCAGATATGAACGGAATTGTTGATGCAGCGGTAGCGGCAAACGGCAGCTTCCTGCTGGCTGCATTCCTGTTGTATAGCGCCTCCTTTATCCTGTTCGGAACGGCTGTTACCGGCAAGGGGCGGAGAACTCCCCCGGACCAGAAGCATGAGGGCAAGCGCAGGTGGGATAAGGCCGGCTTTGTAGCGGCTATGGCGGGGTTTGTCTGCCATTTGCTGTTTTTCTTTACCCGCTGGTACCAAAGCGGCCATATCCCCGTCAGCAACATGTATGAATTTATGACCTTCCTGGCCATGATGATCGTGTTTGCCGTTCTGGTGCTG
>JAQSYT010000463.1 GCA_029256065.1 Paenibacillaceae bacterium | reverse complement strand
CGCCAGATAACCGGAAGAGGCGGCATGCTGGATACCATGCTGCTGACGGTTCAATTCCATTCTCCGCTTCCCGGGGTTATCGGAGTTAAGCTGATCCATCATGCAGGGGTGGCAGAGCGGAAGCCAGCATTCGAACTGGCCTCAGGCGAAGACAGCTTTGTACGGATTGAGGAGAATGAGGAGGAGGCCGTGTTGTATAGCGGAGAGCTTTCCGTCCATATCCGGAAAGGCCCGGAATGGCAGGTGGAATTCCGCCGCGGTGATGAACAGCTGACGGGAAGCGGTGCCAAGTCCATGGCCTATATCAAGGAGGGCCATCATAGAGCTTACATGCGGGAGGAGCTGGATCTTGGCGTAGGTGAGCTGGTCTACGGGCTGGGCGAACGCTTTACGCCCTTTGTCAAGAACGGGCAGACCGTGGATATCTGGAACAAGGACGGCGGCACCAGCTCCGAGCAAACCTACAAGAACATTCCATTTTATCTCAGCAGCAAAGGATATGGTGTTCTGGTCAACCAGCCGGAGCTGGTTTCCTTCGAGGTGGGATCGGAAAAGGTCAAAAAGGTGCAGTTCAGCGTGGAGGGTGAAAGCCTGGAGTATTATGTCATCGATGGGCCATCACTGAAGGATGTGCTGCGCAAGTATACGTCGCTCACCGGCAAACCCGCCCTGCCTCCCGCCTGGACATTCGGGCTGTGGCTGTCCACCTCCTTCACCACCGATTATGATGAACAGACCGTTACCTCCTTTGTGGATGGGATGCTGGACAGAGACATCCCCTTAAGCGTCTTTCATTTCGACTGCTTCTGGATGCGGGAGTTCCACTGGAGTGATTTTCAATGGGATGAGCGGGTTTTTAGCGATCCGGCGGGTATGCTGGCCCGGCTGAAGGCTAAGGGACTCCGAATATGCGTCTGGATTAATCCTTATATCGCCCAGCGCTCCAGGCTGTTCGAGGAGGGCCGAAGCAAGGGGTATCTGGTAAAAAAATCCAACGGAGATGTCTGGCAGACGGATCAATGGCAGCCGGGTATGGCGCTGGTGGACTTTACCAATCCTTCAGCCTGCCAATGGTTTGCGGGTTTCCTGCGGGGATTAGCTGATTCGGGTGTCGATTGCTTCAAAACGGATTTCGGCGAGCGGATTCCCACGGATGTGGTCTATTTTGACGGCTCCGATCCGTTCCGGATGCATAATTACTACACGTATTTATACAACAAAACGGTTTTTGAGACTCTGGAGGACATATTCGGCACAGGAGAGGCGGTGCTGTTCGCCCGTTCCGCCACTGTGGGCGGACAGAAATTCCCCGTCCATTGGGGTGGGGATTGTTACGCCGATTACGGCTCCATGGCAGAAAGCCTGCGTGGCGGCTTATCCCTTGGGGTGTCCGGCTTCGGCTTCTGGAGCCATGACATCGGAGGCTTCGAGAATACGGCGGAGCATCATGTGTTCAAGCGCTGGCTGGCCTTCGGGCTGCTCTCCAGCCACAGCCGTCTCCACGGCAGCAGTTCCTACCGGGTGCCATGGGCATATGACGAGGAATCCGTTCGGGTAGCACGGCTGTTCACAAAGCTGAAATGCAGGCTAATGCCCTATCTGTTCGATGCGGCAGCCGAGGCTCATGAGGAGGGCATTCCGGTTATGCGGGCCATGGTTCTGGAGTTTCCGGAGGACCCTGGAGCCGGGTATCTGGACCGGCAGTATATGCTGGGCGGCAGCCTGCTGGTGGCGCCGGTGTTCGAGCAAAGCGGTTTGGTCTCGTATTATGTGCCTGAGGGCAGGTGGACGGATCTGCTGACAGGCGAACCGGTAGAAGGGGGAGGCTGGAGGAAGGAAAGCTATGATTACACAAGCCTGCCGCTGTTGGTCCGGCCCAACTCCATTCTGGCAGTGGGAGCCTGCGATACGAAGCCGGATTATGATTATGCGGACGGAGTGGAGCTGCGGTGGTATGAGCCTCAGGAGGGAGCAGCTGCGTCGGCGAAGGTGCGGGATACTAAAGGTGCTGTTACCTTGCAGGTGGAAGCGATGCGGGAGGGCGGCATCATCCGCGTGGAATTCGCGGGAGCAGGCAAACCCTTCAGCCTCCGCCTGTACGGAGCCGGCGCAACTGCTTCTGCGGATGGAGCCTCCGCTTCGCTGGAAGGAGACTGGGTGAAGGTTCCTGCCGGGAATGGCTCGGGTATTATTACGATTACAATGGAGCAAAAAAAATAGGACTGAACTTGAGGACTCCGGTCAGGATAAAGCTGCCGGAGTCTTTTATTATATTCTTTTTTTATAGCTCAATGATGAATCTTCCTGAACTGGTTGGGGGTGATCTGCTCCTGCTTCTTAAAGACCGAGCTAAAGTAATTGGCGTCCTCAAAGCCGGACAAGGCGGCAATGTCCTTCACCTGCATATGGGGGTGCTGCAGCAGGAGCTCCTTGCTTTTTTTGATGCGGACCGAGTTGATATATTGAAAGATCCGGATGTTGGTGGTTTTCTTGAAAACGGTGCATAGGTGCTGGGGTGTCATTCCTGTTAGGCCGGCCATAGCGTCTAGAGTGAGCTGGGTATGGTAGTTCTGGTCAATATATTGAAATAACGGCTTCAGCTTGAAGTTCAGATTAGTAGCACTATTATTGGGATGGACGGACGTATGCTGCATGATATCTGTCAGAAGGGAATAAATTACGGCAGAGCTTTTGAGGCTTTTGAGAGTGGCGTCGGAATGTCCGATGTCCAGAAGCTGCTGAACCCGGGCTAAGAGAATATCTGGTCTGGATACGAATAATGCGGTAGTGCTGGCAAAGCCTGCTGTTTGCTGCAGAAAAAGGCCAACCTGCCGGCCGTCAAAAACAATCCAATCTGTGATCCATGTAGAGCTGATGGCGTAATATTCATGAGGCACTCCCTTGAACAACAGCATCCCCGTTCCTTCCTTGATACGGAAGGTTTTGCCTCCGGTAATCAACTCCCCCTCCCCCTGGACGCACTGAATCCATTGGTACAAATAGCCGCCGGGCCGGCCAATATGCTCCTGGCTCCAATGATGCCCCACATCCACCAGATAATATGGAAGCTCCCGGTCGGTTCCGGTAATGACAGGCATGTATCTTTTCATCCTTTATGCTCCTTAATATTTTAATGTTTTGCTTAATATCCTCAGATTGTTGGCTATTTCAGGGTGATATATAATCAAAATATAACAAAGCCATCAATGACGCAAGATATTTCCGAGGGGAAGGGATTATAAGATGAGCCGGATGGAAACCGCCATTATGAAGGATTGGGAATTTACCTTGTTGGAGCCGCAGGACCC
>JAQSYT010000086.1 GCA_029256065.1 Paenibacillaceae bacterium | reverse complement strand
CATCTATATAAGACGCAATTAACAAACCAACAAACACTAGACTAGCCACCAAATGGGGTAAAGAAAAAGTAAAACAAACCCAAGGTGGCGATGAACATGAATAACAAAGAAATCGAACAATTGAATGCAGCGATGAAAGAAACATCGGATAAACGACTTTATGAAAGATACCTGGCTGTTCGCCTACGTCTGGAGGGTCATTCGTTTGAAGCGATTGGTGTGCTCCTTGGCCGCATTCGGCAGACCATCAGTATCTATTGGCAGAACTATCAAGAGAAAGGCCTTACCGGGCTGGAGATGGATCACTCCCCTGGGAAGCCGCCTAAGCTTACCGAAGAGCAACGTCTTCAACTGGCTGCTATGCTGGAACAGAAGCAACCAGCCGATGTGGGTTTTGAAGCTCGGTATACATGGACGCTGCCTTTGGTGAAAGAATGGATTCAGCGAGAGTTTGACGTGACCATGGGTGTACGAGGCATCAGTGCGATGCTCAAACGCATGAACTTTAGCTTCAAATCGATCACTTATTATTTGAGGACGAATCGATGATTCGTTCCTATCAAGCCTTGCAATACAACTGGTTTCCACGCGGCAAGCAACGTAAAGTACCCACCTACGGGAAGCATGAAGGAGCCAAGCTGTTTGCAGCGATCAACTACGAAACCGGGCAGGTGCATCACCGAGAAGAAGAAAAAGCCGATCTAGCGGCCTTTATCCGCTTCCTTCAGGATCTTCTGTTGGCGTACCCTGGAAAAATAGCGATGGTTCTAGATAACAGCCGCATTCATCATGCTACAGAGTTACAACCTTTTTTGAGGGAACATGACCGATTACATTTGGTTTTTCTACCTCCTTACAGTCCCAACCTCAACCCGGTGGAGGGGTTATGGCTGTGGCTGAAAGCGGATGTGGTCAACAATGTGCACGTGGGCCAATTCATGAAGCGAATCAATTCGCATCCGATGGAGACCATAGATCGCCTATTGGTCAGGTTTTAATCTTTAGTGCGTTTTATATAGAACTTTATTTTCTTCGGACAGGATTCGCCTCCGAAAAAAATCTAACGGCGGTGCCGGACACTATTTTACTCTTTTGGCCTGTTTTGGGCCCGAATGTAGAGAAATAACGTCCATGGCCGCCGTTAGATTTTCTGGACAGCATTTTCGACCAAATAGCGTCTCTCACCGCCGTTAGAATCATCCACGGCCTTGCTGCCTTTGCCAGAGATGAAAATGCGAAGCCCATGTGCCGCATTTTCGTATAAATCGGCTACGGCCTCACGGCCATCCCCGAAAGGAAAGTGTTGCTCGCGTCGCAGACATTTTCGTATAAATTTACATGAATTTTGCTACACTCTGTTTCAAACTAATCCGGAACGGGTAATGAATAGGAGTTTTGTCACCCAGATCCGCTTCAGAATAAGGAAGGAGGCGACTGAATGAAAGCTCTTATTTGGCTGTTGTTAAGTTTAATGTTTGGCTTCCCCACAGCAACAGACTACAATGCACCGTTGTCAGACATTCCGTTGCCCTCCCCCTCTGCAGCGTCATCTGCAGAACCATCCGGCCAGGCAGCCACACCGTCACCAACATCTTCTGTCACCCCGTCCCCCACACCATCTGAAACACCAACGGGTGCCTCCTCAGGCGGCTCCTGGGCAGGCGGAGGCGGATCCGGATCATCGCCGGCGGCTACTCCCACCAGCACACCGGATGCCACATCTGACCCCACACCGGATGCCACACCTGATGTTTCACCGGAACCAACGCCGGATGCCACACCGGATGCTGCACCGGAACCAACGCCATCACCTTCGGGCACACCTCCGGTTGCTTCCCCATCCACCCCGGTACCAGGGATTCTGAAGGAGGAGGTTGTTTCGTCCTCCCCTGATGTCCGGAAGCTGTCCTTTAAGAGCAATGCGCTGGGCAAGGACAAAAGATTCAATATTTATCTGCCCCCCGGCTATTCCTCCGGAAGCGATGCTTATCCCGTGCTTTATATGCTGCACGGCACCGGCGGCAGCGAGAACCAGTGGCTGCCTGAGCTGGGACTGGATGCCGCCGCGGATAAGCTCATCAGCGAAAACAGGATCCAACCGCTGATAATTGTGAGCCCGCAGATTGACTTCAGCTATGGCATCAATACAGAGGAAAAGGGCCCATACGGCGATTATCTCACCAAGGACCTGGTCTCCTTTGTGGACGGCCACTTCCGCACCCTTGCCTCCCGGGAGAACCGGTACATTGGCGGTTTGTCCATGGGCGGCTTCGCGGCGCTGAACAATGCCTTCCAAAATCCGGACCTGTTCAGCAAGGTTGGCGGTCACAGCCCTGCCCTCTGGATGGACGATTGGGCGGATACCGGAGACCTACGCGATTGGCTCTATCCTGACGAGGAAACCCGGAAGGCCCGGGACCCGCTGGTCCTGGCCGAAACGCTCAATTTCGAAGGTTTGTCCGTTTTTCTCGATTCTGGCAAAGACGACGGCTACCGGTTCTACGAGGGATCCGAGCTGCTGTATAATAAGCTGCAGGAAAAAGGGACTGAAGTGGAATATCACCTTTGGGACGGCGAACACACGAAGGAATATTGGAGCAGCCATACCGAGGATTATCTGATCTTTTTTGCTGGAAATTAAATTTTTCTACCAAACCGGTTACCGGGCATTAAGCCAATTAACCGGTTTGGTTTTTTATTTTTTCACCCCTTGACCGAATCGGTTTATGGAGCTATGATTAGCCCATCGACCGATTCGGTCTATTCTGGTTTAGCGGGGTGCACAAGTTGGAGAAATTCGAAAGCCTGACGGATGAGAAGCAGAATGCCATTCTTAACGGCGCCATGACCTGCTTCGCCGTCAACGGCTACAAAAAAGCCTCCGCCAGCGACATCGCTGGTGCGGCAGGCATATCCAAAGCAATGGTCTTCCATTATTTCGGCACCAAAAAGGCGCTTTATCTGTATCTGCTCCAGTTCTGCTGCCAGCTGATGGTGGGGGAAATTGAGGAAAAAGCGGACCCTACCATCACCGATTTTTTTGATCGGATCAAGCAGGCTACAGATATCAAGCTATCGGTGTTGGGAAAACATCCCGCCATGCTGACCTTTTTAGAGAGCACCTTTTTTGAAGCAGATGAGGAGGTCAAAAGTGACGTTCAAGCCTATTATGCGAGAGATGAGTGGGAGGAGTTCCGCAGCAGGCTTACCCTGGAGGGTTTGGATGTCTCCAAATTTAAGGACACCGTTGATCCTGCGCTGGTGCTGAAGATGCTGGTCCGGTATGCCTACGGTTATCTCAACATGACGGAAGGCAAGCTTGATTTGGACATTGATAGTCTGATGAAGGAATTCGAGGATTGTCTGAAGATGCTGAAACTCAATCTTTATAAGCCCGAATATTTGTGACCGTCCACGTAGAGGGAGGCTTTTATCCATGAATGCCATTGAAACCAAAAGTTTGACGAAACAATACGGAGGGGCAAGAGGCATAACCGACGTCAATTTAAGTGTGTCCGAGGGTGAGGTTTTCGGCTTTATCGGCCCTAACGGCGCAGGCAAATCCACAACCATCCGGACCCTGCTGGGCCTGATCTCCCCTACCTCCGGCAGCGCCCTGGTCCTGGGTAAAAGCTGTGCGGAGCATCCGGAAATCCGCCGCGAGGTGGGTTATCTGCCCTCCGAGGTATTCTATTATGACCGCATGCGGGTAAGTGAGCTGCTGAGCTACTCCGCCAGCTTCTACAAGAAGGACTGCCGGGCACGGATTGCCCAGCTTGCCGATGCCATGGATCTGGATGTGAAGAAACGAATCGACGATCTGTCCTTCGGCAACAAGAAGAAGGTGGGCATTGTGCAAGGCCTGCTCCATGAACCGAAGCTTATCATTCTGGATGAACCCACCAGCGGCTTGGACCCGTTGATGCAGCAGCGTTTCTTCGAGCTGATCGCCGAGGAAAACCGGAAGGGCGCCACCGTTTTTTTCTCCAGCCATATCTTAAGCGAGGTTCAGCGGCTTTGCGACCGGGTGGCTTTTATTAAGGACGGCAGGATCATTAAGCAGGAGAAGGTCAGTGTTCTCCAGGAAAACAGCTACAAGAAATTTCATCTTGAGACTAAGGCCCCCATCGGGCAAGGGCTCCAGCATCTGGAGGGGGTCAGCGGCTTCAGCGCCAAGGAAAACAGTGCCGGCTTCATATTCAGGGGCAACATCAATGCCATGATGAAGGAGCTTGCAGAACTGGATCTACGCAATCTGTCGATTACAGAGCCAGACCTGGAGGAAATCTTCCTGCATTATTACGAAAAGGAGGAGTAAGCGGCATGAATATGTATCTGCACGAGCTGAAAGCCATGCGGAAGTCCGCCCTTATCTGGCTTGGCGCCCTTATCGGCATTACCGCTCTGTATATGTCCGTCTATCCCAGCATGACCGCCGATGCGGAAAGCTTCAAGAGTCTGCTGGAGGGCTATCCTTCGTCCGTACGGGCTATGCTGGGCATCCAATTGGATTCCATCGCTTCCTTGCTGGGATTTTATTCGTTTATTTTTACGTTTATTGTCCTGTGCGGAGCCATTCAGGCCATGATTCTTGGCGTATCCGTCCTATCCAAGGAAACCCGGGAACGGACGGCGGATTTCCTTATGGTGAAGCCGGTTTCCCGGCAGTCCATTGTGACAGCCAAGCTGTTGGCGGCAGGGACCATCCTTCTCATCACCTATGCCCTTTTCTACGCGGCAGCCACTGGAATGGCCGGGGTAGCGGTGAAAGAATCCTTCGACCATTGGCTGTTTTTCCTGATCAATCTGACCCTGCTTTTTGTCCAGCTGATATTCCTTGCCCTGGGCGCTGCGGTTTCGGTATTCTTCAGTAAGCTGAAGGCTGTGCTGCCCATCTCCCTTGGGGTGGTCTTCGGGCTGTATGTTGTTGGTGCGCTCCTGGCCGCTGATGCCTCCAACTCCGCCGCGAGAGCCTTATCCCCGTTCCAGTATTTCAGCCCTGCCTATATTTTGGAGCATGCGGGATATGAAACGGCGTACCTGATTCTGGGCGCAGCGATTGTGGCTACCGGCACTGCCCTGACCTATTTTGTCTACATCCGCAAGGATATCCACGCTGTCTAACAGGCGCCCCCGGGAATACCGGGCGTTAAAAATGTGCAGGAGGATACTGGTATGAATGTATTCTTAAGAGAACTGAAGGCCTACCGCAAATCCCTGCTGATCTGGTGCATCTGCATGGCACTGCTTATTCTGTCGGGGATGGGAAAATATACGGCCTATTCATCCGGAGGAGCGGGAAGCCAGGCGCTGGCTGATTTGCCCCAAACGCTGAAGTCACTTCTGGGTATGGGCTCCTTCGACATCACCACCATGAGCGGCTTCTACGCTCTCTTGTTTCTCTATATCGAGATAGCCGCGGGCATTCACGCCGTGCTGCTGGGCAGCGGTATTCTGGCGAAGGAGGAACGGGACAAAACCACGGAATTTCTGATGACCCGCCCCCTATCCCGGACCGCTGTGGTGTGCGCCAAGCTTGGTGCCGCCCTGGTCAACATCGTTGTGCTGAACGCAGTGTCGTTGACCGCTTCCCTGGCGGTGGTTTCCGCCTATAACAAGGGGCCGGATGTCTCCGGTGAAGTTGCCGTATTCGTGCTCAGCATGCTGTTTGTACAACTGATCTTTTTAACCTTTGGGATGCTGCTGGCCGCTGTGTGGAAGAATGCGAAGACCTCCGGCTCCATGTCCGCAGGAATGCTGCTGGCCGCCTTCGTCATCTATGAATTCACCGAGCTGAATCCGGATCTCCGGGTTTTGAATGTGCTGTCCCCCTTCAAATACTTCAGCTACGGGGACATGGCAGAGGGTTCGGGCCTTTCTCCGGTCATTGCCGCTGCCTCTCTTTTGCTGTCAGCCGCTTTCGCCTGGGGCACCATCTATTTTTACCGCAAACGGGATCTGGGAGTGTAAGGATCTGGACAGCGAGGAGGGTGCGCGTTGTTCCCGTCACAATCAACGCCCCCTCCTCACTCTCCAATAAAGATCAAACTTAAACCGAAGCCACTAGTTTCTGTGAGACCACCACGTACTCGGCCATCCACTGCAAAGCCTCGTTGTCAAACGGGAAAACATCACCAACAGGAGCAGGCAGTTCCCCATAAATGAAAGTGGCTTCATTTTTCTCATAACCAATAGGCTTGCACTTATCAATCCATTGGGAGATATCATGCATCTTGTCTTTTTCAGAGTGACAGCTTGGATCAAGGCTTGTATAAAGTTCCACCCACTTTTTTGTATTATCGCTTTGATGATCTTCCACTGCGCTGATATTGTAGACCGCATGTGCGCTATTTTTGAGCACACGATATCCCTCCGCAAAACCTTCCATCATTTTGACCCGCATGCTTTCAAACCCGCCATTGGAAAAAACAACATCCACGCAGTTATCAGCTAAAGGCAGCGCTGCACAATCGCAGGCCATATACACCATGTCCACATATGGATTTTTCCACTCGTCTGAGAAGAAAACCCGGTTCCATTTCAGTATTCTGTGGCTCAAATCGGCCATGATGACAGTAACAGGCCAATCTATCCGTTCAATCATATATTTGATGCCACTACCTGTGCCGCAGGCCATATCGACAATGATTCGCGGCCGAAGCTTTTTCATATGCTGCCACATGACCTCCCTGTAATGAGGTGATCCCTGCCAATATCGTTGGTTCCCGGGATGGCGTTGTTCTTCCAAGTAGTGCTTATAATTCCTAAGCCACAAAGACCAATATTCGCCCTCTATCTCGCGGGAGCCAAAATGGATAACCCCGTCGATAACATCATATTTATGGCCATCTTCACAAGAAAAACTCAGTTTTTCCTGCTTTTTAGGTGAATTTATGGCTAACGCTTTATGACAATGCGGACATACAAGATACTTGCTGATATATGCCATACCTCTATCGAGACCATTTGGGGGGTTAATGAAATCTTCCCCCTCAAGAATTGCGTTTACTGACATTTTGCATATCCACGAGATATTGAGCAAAACCTCGATATCCGGTAGAGCAAGTCCTGTTTCCCATTTTGAGACAGCCTGTGGACTGACATTAAGCTTCTCGGCAAAAGCTGCTTGTGAATACCCAAGTTCTTTCCGAAGCGCCGAAATTCGGCTGCCTACTAATACTTTATCTACCATGTCAATGCCCCCTTATATGCAATTCTACTCCGTTATATAGCAAAGACAATGTAACGGTAATCTACTTTCACGTAAATATATCAACCGGTAGTTGATATACTCTACTGCTAATAAGGATAAATTCGGATATATTCTCAAAAACCGAACGTTTTTCCTGGTTTACAACGCTAGTGTAAAGTTTTTTTACACAACTCTCTTGACACCCTTGGATTAACAGCTATAATAAAACTAACAAACGGCAATAACCTATCAAATTAAGTTATATAATCTTACATCAGTTTCCTCTTTAAGGGTGTGGAGCGATGGGGCTAACGGAAGGCGAGATCAAGCAGGAGATTCTGAGGATTTACAACGCGATAAATAAACGGATATTTAACGTGGGTGTAAAACAGCAGAAGGTGGATTTCGTCGATAACAAAATTCTGATTATGTCCCTCAACAGCAGAGTTCCGATCCTGAAGCTGCTGGACGGCGAGCATCCCTTTGCCACCCGCCAGATTGACCATCTTCTGTTCCAGCAATTCAAGAAGCAGATCAAGCAGGCTTTGGAGGAGCGTTTCCAACTGAATATTCTTGCCATTCTCAAAGACTATGATCCTGAGACCGAGTTTTCCGGTACGGTTATCGTCTTGGAGCGTGACATCAGCGCATGCCTGAACGAATCAACTGAACTCTTATGAAAGAGAGCAGCCGGATATCGTCAGTTTAGCCCCTAACGACAGGATTGTCGGAGAGGACTGGACTGGCGATTTTTTATTACAAAAAATTACATGTGAGGAGTGAGGTCCGTGAGCTACAAAATCCAGATTTCCGGAGTCAGCAAAACCTTCCGCCGGGACGGCAAAGAGGTCTCAGCCATGAAGGAAACTAATCTGTCCATTGAGGAAGGCCGCTTTGCCAGCATCATCGGCCCCAGCGGCTGCGGCAAGTCCACCCTGTTCAACATTATTGCCGGGCTCACTCCCCCCTCCACCGGAGAGGTAATCGCAGACGGCCGCAATATTGTGGGCAAGGCCGGTTATGTGGGGTACATGCTCCAAAAGGACATGCTGCTGCCCTGGCGGACCATTCTGGATAACATTATCCTCGGCATGGAAATCCGCGGGGTACCCCGCAAGGAGGCCATTGACCGGGCGCTTCCGCTGATGGAGAAATATGGCCTGAAGGGCTTCGACAAGCATTACCCCAAGGAGCTCTCAGGCGGCATGCGGCAGCGGGCGGCGCTTTTGCGGACGCTGTTGTACGACCGTGACATCATCCTTCTGGACGAGCCCTTCGGCGCTCTGGATGCCCAAACCCGGCTGGCCATGCAGAATTGGCTGCTGCAAATCTGGGCGGATTTCCGCAAAACGGTGCTGTTCGTCACCCACGATATTGATGAAGCCATTTATCTGTCCGACGATATTTATGTTTTCTCCTCCCGGCCCGGCCGGATTAAGTCGAAGATCACTGTCACCATGGAACGCCCGCGGAAAACGGAGGATATGACCTCCCCTGCCTTTATGGATTTGAAGCATCACCTTATGGAGCTGTTGTCCGCCGGTCATGACGAGGAAGCGCAAATATCCTGAGAATGAGGAGTGAAGGAAGCCCATGGAAACTGTTCAAAAGAAAGCCTTTGTGATTCATGCCGTGCCTCATGCAGATGAGCCGGCCATCGCTGCCGCCCCTGCGCTGAAAGCCGTTCCCCTCATTATCGACGAGGAGAAAAAGGAACGTAAAAGGCTGCAGACCATCCGGGCACTCCGGCTTTTAGCAGCTGTCCTGATCTTCGTAGGATGGGAGGTGTTCACCCGGGTAGGCTTGATGGACCCGTATTTCTGGAGCAGTCCCGGGGCCATCCTCAAAACCACCTGGACCCAAATGACCGAAGGCAAGCTGCTGGGGGATATCGCCTATACCTCCTCCGCCACCATTCTCGGCTTTATCTTCGGTACCCTGTGCGGCGCCCTGCTGGGCTTGTCCTTCTGGTGGTCCCGGACCTATGCCGGAGTCAGCGAGCCATACCTGATCATCCTGAACGCCATGCCGAAGCTGGCCCTGGCTCCCGTTCTGGTTATTCTTCTGGGCATCGGCTTCTTCTCCAAGGTGGCTCTGGCCTTCTCCATGACGGTGGTAGTCTCAGCCCTCTCCGCCTACAGCGGGGTAAAAAGCGTTGACCCGGATATGGAAAAGCTCATGTATTCCCTAGGCGCCAAACGCCGTCAGGTTTTCACCAAGGTGGTGGTGCCCTGGTCCATGCCGTGGATTATCAGCAGCCTGCGCATCAATATCGCCTTAGCCCTGGCCGGAGCTATCGTAGGCGAGTTCATCGCCTCCCGCCAGGGAGTGGGCCGGATGATCATGTATGCCGGAACCATCCTGGACATTAATCTGGTCTGGGTGGGTGTGGTTGTGCTGTCCGTGCTGTCCATGGTGATGTATTGGGGCGTTGTTATTTTGGAAAAATGGCTGGCGAAGGGGCTCACCAAGCAATAAGTGGTCCCCCAAAAGTGAAGCGAAGCTTTGTAGCGGATTCCGATACCTTTTGGGGGTGCCCCCGGAAACCAAAATTCAAAAAAATTTTTAAAAACAACCTGCTTCCAAATCCCCCTACTGAAAGGATGAATCTTTCTATGACCGAAAACCTCTACAAAAGCCATTATCTTAACCGCGTCCGCAAAACTCCGCTGGTATTGTCCTTATCCCTGTTGATTGCCGCCGCTCTTGCCGGCTGCGGGGAAAAGGCCGCCACTCCGGTGGCAGAGGCCGGAGCAAGTAAAAGTCTGAAGAAGATCGTGATTTCCGAGCCTCTTCATCTAACAGGCTACCTGCCTATGTATGTTGCACAGCGTGAGGGGTATTTTGCCGAGGAAGGGCTGGAGGTTCAGGTGATTCAGGCTTCCGGCGGCGCACATGTTACTGCCGTGGTCAGCGGAGATGCCTGGGGGGTTATCGGAGGGCCGGAATCCAATGCCCTGGCGAATACGAATAGCTCCGACCCAATTATATCGGTGGTCAACGTGGTGAACCGGGCCAATGTTTATCTGATGGCCAAAAGCGGTACTGCCCCCAAAAGCACGTCCAAGGAAGATCTGAAGGAGTTTCTGAAGGGCAAAAAAGTCAACGCCAACCGCCATGGCGGTACACCCAATTTGTTGACCCGCTACCTGCTGTTGGATGTGGGCCTTGACCCGGAGAAGGATGTGCAGCTGCTGGAGCCGGCTGACGGCTCTACAGTGGTTACCATGGTTAAACAAGGGGCGGCGGATATTGCCAACGGCGCAGAGCCGCAGATTGTGGACGGCATCAATCAGAAGGTGTGGGATGAACCTTTTTACAAATTCCCCAGCCTGGGTGACTTCGCCTATTCGGTTGTCAGTGTGAAGAAGTCCACCATCACGAAGGACCCTGAAACGGTCCAGAAGTTCACCAATGCTATGATCAAGGCGCTGAAAAAGGTGCAGTCCGACAAGGAGCTGGCCAAAACCAATCTGAAGGCGGAGTTCCCCACCCTTTCGGAGGAAGCATTGAAGGCTTCGCTGGACCGTGCTTATGCGGACAGCCTGTGGAGTCCCGACGGGGTGATATCGGAGAAGGCACTGGAAAATGACATGAATGTGATGATCAAAACCGGTATTTTCAAGGGCACCTATACCTATGACGGTCTGGTGGATATGCAGTTTGTCAAAAAAGCCAATGAAGCAACAGCGAAGTGAGGTGCTGATGAAGATGAAAGCATTGGAACAACTGATGGTAGGAACACGCCCGGCTCTGGTGATTGTGGATGTGCAGAATGATTACTGCCATCCGGAAGGGGCCTTGGGCTTGGAGGGCTGCGATGTCAGCGGGGTTAAGGAGATGATGCCCCGGCTCCACGGGCTATTAGGGGCTGTAAGGGAGGAAGGAATTCCGGTTATTTTTATCCAGACCTTCCACGAGGATGCCACGGATTCGGAGGCTTGGGTTACCCGTTCCTCCGGCCGTTCGGCCCAGGTGTGCCGGAAGGGCAGCTGGGGGGCGGAATTCTTCGAAATTGCCCCCCGGGGCGGGGAGATTGTGGTGAACAAACACCGGTACAGCGCATTCGTGAATACACGGCTGGACTCGGTTCTGCGGACCCTAAAGATCGATACGCTGCTGGTCACCGGTGTAAGCACCAATGTATGTGTGGAATCCACCGCCCGGGACGGGTTTATGCTGGACTACCATATCGTGCTGGTGGAGGATGCCTGCGCCTCCTATTCCAGAGAGGCCCATGAAATGACGCTGGCCAACATTCAAGGGTACTTCGGCACCGTGGCAGCAAGCGGAGAGCTGATGGATATCTGGGCGCACAGTAAAAAATCAACCCTCGCCCTTTAGGCAGGACGGCAAAGCTGGTGAACAAGCATGAGTGTAACGCAGAACAGAGCACGCAAAAAGCCTGCAGAGCACGGGAGGCACACGGATCGCGGCAATGGATTGAAGACGCATGGAAAAAATATGGACAATACCCAGCGCAGAGCGATTGTGCAGTATGTCATCTGCCTTGGCGCCTTCCTGTCCAATTTATCGGCGGGGATGTTCAATATCGCGCTGGTGGATATTGCCGGGGAGTTCGGCGTGACGCTGCAATCCGCCCAATGGATGGTGACGGCTTACCTGTTGGTCATATCCGTGTGTCTGCCGCTTATGGGCCGGCTGGGGGATCTGGCGGGGAGAACGCGGATACATAATTGGGGCTACTTCATTTTTATGCTGGGGGCTCTCGCCTGCGTCTTCGCTCCATCCCTGGGTTGGTTGATCCCCTTCCGGATTCTTCAGGGGCTGGGGGCTTCCATGTATCAGGCCACCAACATGGCCCTGATCGTCTCCATCTTCCCGCAGAATCAGCGGGGAAGAGCGCTTGGGCTGATGAGCACCTTCGTGGCGGCCGGGTCCATGGTGGGACCCAGCCTGGGCGGCGTGCTCATCCAGTGGTTCTCCTGGCGGACCAGCTTTGCCATGCTGGCCGCTGTGGCTGCCGCTGCGTGGGTGCTGGCGCAGCGGTTGATCCCCCGGGAGGAGCCGCGTGGCGCGTCCCGGTTGGATTTGACGGGAGCGGCGCTGTTCGCGGCGGGGCTCACGGGGTTGGTGGCCGCCCTGAACCTGGCGGGAGTTACCGGCTTTGGCTCCCTGCCGGTGCTGGCGGCGGTGGTGGTGTTCGGTTTGGGGCTGGGGGTGTTCATCTGGTGGTGCCTTCCCTCCAGATGGAGCAGGCCTGATGGGGATGCAACCGCGCGCCGGACTGAACGCGGCTTCCAGCGGAGCCGCACCGGCACTTCTGCAAGAAGCTTCCACCGGAAGCCGGGGCAAGCAAGGCCCAATGCTTCTGCCGGCGGCATCTCCTCCGCTGCCTCAGGTGGGCAAACGTCTCGTGGCACGCCCTTCTGGCGCCCGGCTCCCTCAGGGGCAACGGCTCGCCTTGGCGAGCCCTTCATTCAGCTGGGGCTGTTCCAAAACGCAGGTGTCAACAGCGGCATTTTCATTACCATCGTCACCTACATGGCTGCCTTCTCGACGCAGCTGGTGCTTCCGGTTTTTCTGCGCAATGAGCTGGGAATGTCGCCGGCAGCCGCAGGGCTTTTGCTGATGGCATACCCGGCAGCGCTGATTCTGTCCGCACCGGTGTTTGGCCGGCTGTCGGACAAGCACGGCATCATGCCCATCCTTTCGGCGGGGCTGCAATTGATGATCGCCACCCTGGTGGTGCTGGGGTTCCTGTCGGCGGCTTATCCCACGGTGCTGCTGGCAGCGCTCATCATCCTGCTGGGCGTCTCCATGGGAATGATCACCTCCCCCAACAACAGCCTTGTGATGCGGGAAACACCCAAGGAGCATCTGGGGGTGATCAGCAGTATGCTGGCCCTGTCGCGGAACCTGGGCATGATGTTCGGTACAGTGGCGGGCGGAGGGCTGATCGCAGCAGCAGCAGCCGGAACCGGCGCTGCCTCTTCGGTTGCAGCTGCAGCGGGCGGCTCCCTCCGCGGCTACCACGCAGTGTTCGCCCTGTGCGCGGCGCTGGTGGCGGCCAGCCTGGCCATTACAGCGCTGTCCCAGCGCCAGAAGCGCCAAAAGCCCCAGGAGGAGAGTGTCTCCTCCTGAGGCTGGTGCTGGCGCTTTGCCGTACCTGATGCTTGGTGCTCGACGCATGGCGCCAGACACTTGGTGCCGGATGTTCGGTGTCTGTCGTTTGGTGCTGGACATATGGTGATCCTCACTGGTGCCTGACGCTTGTGCATGGCAATTGGCGCTTAGCACTGGCGCGAACCTGCTCTGGAGGTCAGCTGCGCCATGCAGCCAAATTCTAACGGCGGCCAAAGCCGCTATTTGCTCCGAAAATGTCCTTTCAAAATTTTAACGGAAGCCACAGCCGTTATTTCCGCCAAACTCGCCCACTTGGGCACCATTCAGGCCAAATAACGGCGCCCACTTCCGTTAGAAATTTCAACCTCCGCTTTTCCGCCAAATAAGGGCTCCTGCTTCCGTTAGAATTTGCGCGCGGCAATAACCACCCTCATTTCGCGCAAGCAGCTGCGCCGCTCTGGACCCGCCGCATGCTGCTAGTTACTGTTTCCCCGATTCGGAGCCACCTGCACCAAAAAAACAGCCCGCAGCTTCCTCACAAGAAGCCTCGGGCTGTTTTCCCAGCTCACACGTTACACCGCTCCGCCGTCTTCCACCAGCTTCAGCGGCATAAATACAGAGGCGCAGTTGGCCTGGCGGAACCGGGCGATCGCCTTCCGGCTCCAATCGGCCTTGTATTGGGGGTGGTCTGCCAAAAACAGCTCCTGCAGATGCCCGAAGGCCACCTCATAGGGAATGGAGGGATTATCCCCATTCACCTCCAGCTGCGTAATATGCACATAGATGCCCCCGGGGAGTGTAAGCCGCTCCACACAGTCCGGGATTCCGTCGAAGGTGCTGACCCGGGTGCCGAAGCAGGAACTGTACGTCCCTTTTTCGCTGCCGTCGATAGGGAAGCCGTAATAGTCATGCAGGTAATACTTGGCCGCCTCCGTGGCAAATACCTGATCCTGCACCCCGAAATATTTGGCGATAACGAATTCCTCGTCGCCCGGATGGGTCACGCTGCAGGCAATCTTCATGGGCGGCAGAGTCACCAACCTGTAGCGCAAGGACTCGAAGCGCTCCTTCAGCTCCTCCGCGATTTTCACAGGCTCATACTTGGTCAGAATATCCCCGGTTTCGTCGTATGTATTAAAGCCGCAGCCCGCTTGATTAAAAACATACCGGGTATCCTTGCGGAACTGGCCGGTGAAGTACTCGTCCGCGTGCATCCGCTCATCATAGCCCTTGCGGTCCTCCCGCTTGCCCTCGTTAATCAGCACCTTGGCATACCGGCAGGCAGGCACTGTAAGCCGCTCCGCATACTCCGGCAAATATTCAGGCAGCTGCTCGAAGCTGTCCACCATATACCCGGCCACCACCTTGTAATTGCCGTCCCCCTGTGCATCCGTACGGACCGTCACCACCTCCCTGTTCAGCAGGCTCTCTCCGATCAAACCGGCCAACAGCGCCATATCCCCCTCGCCAACCAGCTTCTTCGTGAAGAAATAATCATTCAGGATGCAATTGGCATGCTCGAAGCCGTAATAACCGCCGTATCCCCGGCTTTCGTAGTTGATGGGCAGGACGTAGCCCACAACCCTCATCTCCGGCCGGTCCACAATCGTACAAAATTCACTTACCTGCTCCACCAGCAGCTCATTAGGCAGCTCCATACGGTTCATCTCCTCCGCCAGCTTCAGAATCTCCGGCTTTACTGCAGGACTATACCCTTCAGCTCCCCGTTCTTGACTCGGTCCCAAGCCTTGGCTTTGTCCCTTCTTTTGCCCTTGTCCTTGACCTTGCTCCAGCCCTTGCCCTTGCTCGGGGCGCACCTGTTTTCTCATATTCATTGCGCATTCCACCTTTCTCTCTCCAATACCAGCTTGCATCCGGTGAAATAAACCGGGTCCCCCTTTTCATCCTTAGCAAAAAAGCCCTGGCTGGTTTCCGCCACTTCCATACCCAGCTCCAGCAGCGGCGCAATCTGCGGCGCACAATCCAGAGGGTTGTGGGCAAATACCCCATCCGCCCCTACCACCTCGAAGGCATACCGTACCATTAGCGAAAGCGCTTCCGTATCCAGCCCGGCATTCCAATAACCTGTGTGCCAGACATGGCCCAGATCCACCATATTCCGCTCATCCACCGTGTTGAAAGTCACCATCCCGATTAGCCGGCAATCCCGCTTTAGACACACGGCCCACATATTTTCCTGCCGGGAAAACCAGTCCGCCGCCTCCTTGCAGCCCTTTTCGTCCGTAGGCCACGGGTGATCCTTGTCCCTCATGTCCGAATGGTGGCGGTCGATGGCAAGCTCCTGCACCGCCGGCGCATCTCCGTGAACAAACCGCCGGATCACCAGCCTCTCCGTTTCGAAAAGCACCGGCTTTGCCTCTCCTTGGCGGTAGACCACCGCTTCCTGCTCCTTCAGCTCACCGGCCAGCCGGATAATCTCAGGCAGCTGCCTGGGTGAATAGTCTTGAGGCAGCTCCGCAAAATACAGCCTCCTGATAGCGCTCATCCTGTTCCCTCCCTTTCATACTTCCACTTTACCAGCCTCTCCCCGGAGTGTATTATCCGTTTTTAACATGTTCAAGCTGTATCCGGCATGTGGTGGTAATATGTCCGGGGGTAAAACCTCCGTTGGCTTCATAGATAGCGAAGGCAGGACGTCGGCTCCGGCGCAGCCCGTTGTCTTGCACCCATGCCTCCAGCCGTTCCTCCAGCACCCGGCTTTCACCGGTGCAGCCCGTCTCCAGCACGGCATAGCTGCCTGCGGGAAGCTCCAGAAGCTCCAGCCCGCCGCCCGGCGGAAGCGCAAGCTCTTCATCCAGCCGAACCCCGCAGGTGCAGGCTTTCCCGCTTTTGGCAATATAGAAGGTGGTGGCCGACCGGGCAGTCGAAGGTTTGTAAACGGCAAGGAAACCCATAACTGCTTGTGCTGCATCCTTCTCCGCATGTTTCCCTTCACGGGTAGAGGTCAAAAAGAGCATCCGGGGACTGCGGACCACGGAAATCCGGTCATAATCCGCCCGTTTGCTGACGGGTAAATACAACGCCAACCGGTTCACTCTGTAACCCCGGCACAGATATTCTTCAAAATACGGTTCGCTGTCCTGGGCAAACATGCTGGACTTCAGCCAGTCCGTATACAGATAATTCCACGCCTCGCCGATCTCCCGCTCCGCGTTCCCGGCCATGGTCTTTGCAACCGTCAGGCTTTTCTCCGGACGCACCTCCACCTCCCGGAACACTTGGCTAACCTGCAGACTTTCCGCTGTCTCCGGGGTATATTCCAGCCACAGCTCATAGCAGAACCGGCTGCCCAATTGTTTGCCGTTCCTGCCGAAGATCCTGCCCCTGTAGCCGGGCAGCGCCTCCTGCAGGGCAGCAATTGCCCGCTCCTCGATACCGGTCAGACGCGGATGGTAGAATGACCCACGGACAGTAGCAGGAATCGTCTCCGACGCTACGGTCACCTGCCTTGATGCCGTACTGTCATATCTGGGGAAATAGTAGGAGACCTCACTCCGTTTATACTCCAGGGGAGTCATGGAAACAGCGGATTTGACGTTTTTGCACAAAGCCTGCTGAGAGCTGTAGCCGCAGGTGTACGCGACCTCGGCCAATGGCATATCCGAGCAGCGGATCAGGCTGAGGGCATTGGACAGGCGCCTTTTGCGGATATATTCCTTGACCGAATGGCCGGTATGGGCATAAAAATCCCGGTACAGCTGCATCAGGGAGGTGAAGCCCGTCTGGGCGGCCTGCTCCAG
>JAQSYT010000085.1 GCA_029256065.1 Paenibacillaceae bacterium | reverse complement strand
TCCTGGCATGCACAGCCTCCTGGCTCGCACGCCTACCGGTCCGGCCCGGTTACCGCTTCGATCTTATTTGGCGCAAACGCATCAGTATCCGCTTTTTCTTGAAAATGCCCACAAGCTCCGCGGCAGCTACCGCGAACAAGGAGATGAGGAACATGACAAAAACCGTGGTAACCTGGGATTCCGACGCTTTGGTCAGGATAATGGCACAGGCGCCGAAGAAGCAGGAGATGCCGTACATGACGTACACGGCCTGTTTTTTGGTTAACCCGGAGTCCACCAGATTATGGTGAAGGTGTCCCCGGTCTGCAAGGTAGACAGGCTTATGGTTGAGAATTCTGCGGGTCATGGCCAGCAAGGTATCGAACAGCGGGACCCCCATAATGACGATCGGGATGATGAAGGAAACAAACACGGCTTGTTTGAAGCCCATAATGGACATGGTGGCCAGGAAGAACCCGATGAATGCTGATCCCGATTCACCCATAAAAATTTTGGCCGGCTCAAAGTTGAAGAACAGGAAGCCCACCAGACTGCCCAGCAGCACACTGCACAACAGTACAACCGGCAGGTTTCCGGTGATCAATGCGATAATAATGGTGGTGATCAGGGCTATTGCGCTTACTCCGCTGGCTAGCCCGTCCAAGCCGTCAATCCAGTTCACGGCGTTGATGACCCCGATAATCCAGAACATCGTTAATGGGATGGAGATCCAAAGGGGAAAGAATACGTCGCTCCCAAACGGAATATGTATTTGATCAATCTTCAAGCCGAAGGCAATGACCACCAGTGTTGCGATAAATTGGCCCAAGGCTTTCCATTTTGCCGACAAGGTGAATTTATCATCCAGAATTCCTGTTATTTCGATAATGAGTGCTGCCAAGAGGATTCCCGCAATGGTGCTTTTGTCCACATCCACCCATGGCAGCAGCAGAAGCAAGGCGACCATAAAGGAGGAAAAAATAGCGACGCCGCCAAGTCTGGGCATAATGGAATGATGCATGGTCCGCTCATTGGGGACCGCAACCGCTTTGATGAAATGAGATAGCCGCATGACCAAAGGCATGAATAAAAATAACAGTAATAGCGATAGACCAAATCCGATGGGAGCGATTATGTACACTGTTACAAACCCTCATTTCGCTATTTTTTTACAATACATATGTCTTATTTTTACCACAGTTAAATATCCGTTACAACTCTTGCTTATTAAAAGGGCCGCAGTAGGCGGCTCTTTCAGAATTTGGTATAATCCAATTGGTGCAAGAATTGCAGGGTGGTCGGCTATCTTGCCGGCCCGGAGGTGAGAGGCAGTGCAAACCAGGCAGGAAGCCATTGCGTTTTGTTTGACGCTGGGGAATACGTATGAGGATTATCCGTTCCGCGACCCGAACTGGACCGTGATGCGGCACCGGGCGAACCGGAAGGTGTTCGCGTGGATTTTTGAGCGGAACGGGCAGATATGGATCAATCTGAAGGGCGGGGAAGGATTCCTGGAGCTGTGGCGCCAGATGTATTCTTCTGTCCTTCCGGCATACCATCTGAACAAGGCCCATTGGAACTCCGTCATTCTGGACGGTACCGTGCCGGAGGAAGAGATTCAGGAGATGATCGGGCAAAGCTATGCCTTGACCAAAAAGAAGTAAGCGCCAAAAAGCCGCGGGGCCCCTGCGGCTTTATTTGTTCTCTTGTGATTTACCACTTTTGTGAGTTAGCCAGCTTCAGCAGAGCTTGGGGAATATTGAAGTCCTGGCCCGCGGGAAGCAGCTTTTCTATTGCATGCCCGTTATAGGAGACATCGGTCAGCTTGATGGTCTCGATTTCCTTATGGAGCTTCTCCATCTTCATATCCAGGGCCATGGCTGAATTCGCCGCATCCGTCAATTCATCCAGCAGCCGCTTGGGCACATCCCCTTCATATTTATAGAAGATTTTGTGCTCCAGACTGGCCCAGAAATCCATGGCGATGGTCCGGATCTGGACCTCCACATAAACCAGCTCCTGCCGGTCGGACATAAACACAGGAACCTGAAGAATCAGGTGAAGGCTGCGGTATCCGTTGGGTTTGGGATCCTTAATGTAATCCTTGACCTCCACAACAGTAATATCCTCTTGGCCTTGAAGCATGCTGCTGATCCAATAAATATCCTCGGTGAAGGAGCAGGTGATGCGCAGGCCGGCAATATCGCGGATATTTTCCTTGATGCTGTCAAGTGAATCGCCTACACCCTTGCGGGACAGCTTCTTCAGGATGCTCTCCGGGGATTTGACCCGGGATTTAGTATGTTCAATAGGGTTATATTCATGCAGAGAATGAAATTCGTCGTTCAAGATTCTGATCTTCGTCTCGAGCTCTTCCAGAGCAAATTTATACAGCATCATAAACCGGGTCAGGTTATTTTTGAGTGTTCTGAGCTGTTCAAGCTGGTTGTCCATTTACAGTCTCCTGTTCAAATAAAAGTCCTCGAAGCGGCAGTTTCCCGCTTTTAGGATTGCTTTGGTATGTCTTTATTTTATCATGCGGGGGACAGGCAAGTAAATTGTATGAAAAAAGGGAAGAAGCCCGCGATTTGGCTGGAGCGGAGAAATGCCGGGCTCCAATTGTTAATCACAGTATGGCGTCACCTCTATACAGACCGCTTTCTTTTTGCTAGAATGGTTTACGTCATGTAACTATTTACATAATGTAAACTATGGAGATGAAGAAATGAACGCCTCATTACCCCGGTCAGCGAAGCTGCCCCTCTACATTCTGATGATGAATTTGTTTATTGCCCTGCTGGGTCAAGGGATGGTTATCCCTATTCTGCCTGAATATCTGAAGCAGTTCGATGCGGCAGGAACGGAAGCCGGTTATCTCATCGCTGCCTTCGGCGCGGCGCAGTTCCTGTTCTCTCCTATCGGCGGCCAGCTATCCGATAAGTGGGGGCGCAAGAAGCTGATTATGGCCGGGCTTTTCCTGACGGTGATATCCGATTTTGTTTTTGCTGTATCCAACACGCTGCCGCTATTGTATGCAGCCCGTTTTATCGGCGGGATCGCGCTGGGTCTGATGGTTCCCTCCAATATGGCCTATGTGGTGGATGTCACCACTCCCGAAACCCGGGCCAAGGGGATGGGGTACCTGGGGGCCGCCATGAACCTGGGCATGGTGCTGGGGCCTGGATTAGGAGGGCTCATCGCCCATTTTGGCATACGGGCCCCTTATTTCGTTGCTTCCGGACTGAGTCTTGCCGCTACGCTGCTGACGCTTCTTCTGCCGGAGTCTCTTCCGCCGGAGCGGCGGGCGGCACAGAGCCACATCCAACGGGAGCCCTTCACCCGTCAAATTATGAATGCCATCCGGACTCCGTATTTCCGGTATCTGCTGCTTATCCTGGTCATGACCTTTGGTCTGGTGAATTACGAGACGGTTTATGCCCTTTTTGTGGAGCAGAAATACGAATATGATGCCAGTAAAATTTCGATTATTATCACGGTGGGCGCAGTTATTGGGATTATTGTGCAGGTTTGGCTCCTGGACCGGTTCATCAGATGGCTGGGGGAAACGAAGCTGATCCGGCTGTCTCTCATCATGACAGGAGCCGCCCTTTTGCTGATGCTGGTCAAAGTGAATCTGGTTTATCTGCTGGCTGTGTCCGCCTTGTTTTTTGCCTTCAATGCTTTCTTAAGGCCAACCGTCAGCACGCTCATTGCCAATGCGGCGGGGGACCGGCAGGGCTATGCTTCGGGTCTGAACACGACCTTTACCAGCTTGGGCAATATTCTGGGGCCGCTCATCGCCGGAGGATTGTTTGACAAGCACATCAATTTGCCCTATATTTTGGGGGCAATCATTCTATTGGCCACCCTTTTCCTGACAGCGGGAGGCTCAAAATCGCAGAAGGCGGGAGTTGCCGCTCATGAGTGAGAACTGGCACCAGCACCTGAAAAACAAAAACCGCGAGGAGTTGGTCGCGGCCGGTAAGGGGCTTTTTTTGCAGCAGAGCTTTCTTCAGGTGAATATTAAGGATGTCTGTGACCGGGCGGGAGTCAGCCGGGTTACCTTTTATAAGCATTTTCAAGGGATGGATGAGCTGATCTTCCAGGTTCAGAAGGAGCTGCTGGAGCATATGGCCCAGTTCGTGAGGGAGAAGGCCGATGCCGGGGCGGATGGCAAGGAGAAGCTAAGTGCCATGCTGGAGGCCTGGGTGGATTTTGCCCGGGTCCAACCCGGCTGCATCAAATTTATCCTGATGTTCGACCTGCACTATGCCGGTTATGAAGCCAACCGGGAGCTGAAGGAGGACTACAGCCGCTTCATCCGCGAAAAGAAGGAGCAGCATTTCCTGAGGGAGGCGCTGGAGGAGGGGATACAGCAGGGTTTGCTCAGACCCGGGATGGACACGGCGGAAACCGCGCAATTCCTGTTTACAGCCATGCTGGGCCTTCTGCAGAAGCTCATCCTCGCCCCCCAGGAGGAATGGGGCAACATTCCCCGTGAATTCGTGGACATGCTGAACCGGCATGTATCCTGTTGAAGCTTTTTATGCCCTTACCGCAATCGCCTCCACCTCAATTAGCAGCTCGTCCCGGACAAGTCTGCGAACCTCGACAGCAGAGCTTGCCGGCGGGTTGGCCAGGTTGATGTATTCGTCCCGGATGCTCCGGACCACTGCCATCCGGGAGATGTCCGTCAGGAAAAAGGTCAGCTTGACCACATGCCGGAAGTCAACGGAAGCAGCCTCCAATGCATGCCTGATATTCTCGAAGACCTGTTTGGTCTGGGCGGCCAAATCGCCAACTCCGACAATTTCCCCTGCCGGGTTTAACGCGATCTGCCCCGATATGTAGATTGTGGTTACATTGGTGGCCTCCACCACGCTGCTGTAGCCCGGTCCCGCCGGCATGGAGGCGGGATTGATGAATTTCAGATGCTTCTCTATGTTCATTAACGATGCACTCCTTTTTTGGATGAAGTTATCTCCTCCCATCTTAGTCCTCCTTATCTTCTTGTCAAGACATATTGACGGACCTCTGGAAAAAGAATACAATGTGGTTGTCATGACAACTGAGGTGAATAAACGGTGGATTTTCGATTGGATGAATCATTGGGCTTTATTCTGAACAAAACCAATACCAGATTGAAGAACCAACTGTTCCAGCGGTTCAAGGAGGATGACATTACACCGGAGCAATGGTCTGTCCTAACCTGCCTATGGGAACAGGAAGGAATTTCGCCCAAGGAGCTGGCTGATCTTATCTTTAAGGATAAGCCCAATACCAACCGGATTCTGGAGAAGCTTCAGGCCAAAGGACTGATCCTGCGTAAGCTCCATCCTACAGACAGAAGAGCTTACCAGATTTATTTGACCGAACGGGGCTGGGCCATCAAGGATAAGCTGATTGCGAAGGTCACGCAGCTGCAGGATGAAGTGACCGCGGGTATGGAGCAGGCAAAAGTAGAAGAAATGAAACGGCTGCTTAATCATATGTATGCAAATTTGAACTAAATTTTTTTTGAGTATAAAGTTGTCATGACAACTAAATCATGGGATGAATAAGGAGGCCGCGCTTATGGAAAGCCGTTTGGCGAAGGAATTAGGCCTGAAATTTGAACCGGTGGCGGTGCTGTTAAGCGATGAGAAGCCGGAAGGAGCGCTCCAGAGCAAGGAAGGGCGCTGGAGCTGTACCATTCCGTTATTCCTTGCGGCGGCAAAGGGAAAAACGGCGGTGTTCGAGCGGAAAACAACCGGCTGTCCCGGCGCAAAAGCGGGCTTGGGCTTTGGACAGTTTCCCAACTATCCCGGCGGAATCGAATATTTCCTGTCCGTGGGCCAAGCCGGCAGGTTCGAAGGGGAGGGTTACCTGAAGAACCCGGAGCTTGGAGAGGACTTTGTCCGCTGTCTGCCTATAACCGACATTCCTTATTCCTATATGATTATGAAGCCCTTATCCCAAGTGGATCCCTCCATGGAAAGGCCGGAGCTGGTTAGTTTCTACGTCAATACCAACCAGCTGTCGGCCCTCACGGTTCTTGCCAACTACTATAGGCCAGGCATTGAAAATGTGATGATCCCCTTCGGCTCAGGCTGCCAGTCGGTATTTCTGCTGCCCTATGCCGAGGCGCAAAAGGAGAACCCGAAAGCGGTCGTGGGTTTGCTGGACATTACCGTGCGTCCCATGGTGGGAGCGGATATGCTGTCCTTTTCTGTTCCCTACTCCATGTACCTGGATATGGAGGAGCAGGTGGAGGGCAGCTTCCTGCAGAAGGAATTATGGCATCGGGTTGCGGCAAAGATGGAACAGACGGTATAACGGCCGGAAACCACGGCTTACTTGCCTCGCCCGCGGCGCCCGCTGAGCTTCAAGTAGGCGATCCAAACGGTATATACCAGAAGCAGTCCCGCCAGAATCAGGGCGGTCATGTATAACCGGGAGCTGTCCCGCTGCTCTACGGCAATGGCAATGTAAGCCCATACGAAAACCAGCGAGTATGCCCAATTCCGGTAGGCATAGCTGGCCAGCACAGCCAGAAGCGCGCCAACACACAGCATGATCACCGCCCAGGCGGTGTCGGACATGCCGAAGCCGTCCCATCCGTTCTTCTTGAGTACAATGCTCACATTGACAATGGTGGCCACGGAGATCCAGCCCAGATAGATGCTGAAGGGAAGCTTTACCAGCCAGCCCTGGCCGGGTGTTGGGTTGGCCAATCCCGCCGTTTTCCGGTAGATGACGATCAGCGAAACCAGAAGCACCAGCATGGCCGCAAGCGAAAGCTCAATGTGAAGATAATGCCACAGCAGCAGCCAGGTCATATTGGCCGCACAGCTGATCATAAAGGGAATGCTGATAGACTTGACCAGTTGGACGGATGAAGGCTTGGAGCGGAATTGGTGCCCAGAGGAAGAGCTACAGCAAGCACATTGACAAGGACAGTACCCAGATAAAATAACAGATTGACGAACCGGTACGGATTGCGCGTCGGCATGAGCGAATACACTCCTTCGGGTATAGTTCTACTACAATATACCCGGCAGGATGTGGAATCAGACATGCTTTTTTGGAGTGCTTATGACACCTTGATCGTGTAATAGAAGGTAATGGTGCGTGAAGTGCTCCAATCATTAAAAATTACATTTCTCCACACGTTTTTGGCAACGGGGTAGGTGCTGTTGATGGATATCGTATTGGTTGTATTACTAGAAACCCAGATGCCCGAGCTGATTATTTTCCCGTTGGGATTCAGCCCCGTTAAGGTGTGTGTGAAGTAGGACCGGCCTTGGATCGTATAGGTATAGAGATAACGGAACTACCCTCCCCCTAAGTCTTCGGAGGTTTTGGCTTGTTTGCGTGTTACGTTTACAAACCTGCTTTTCACTTTTTTCTTCTCCGCCAGCTTGGAGATTTGGGCAATGCTCAGTCTTCTCATCACTCATCATCCTTTCATTCTTCAATACTGGTATTTCAATACTAGTAAATGTAAAAAGAACCACGTATGTGATAGAGAATAAAACTATTTTTAGAGGATCAAATAAAAACAAGCTGCCTGTGCAGGGCAGCTTGTTTGCATGGAAGTATAATAGTTCTCTAAGGTCCATCTACCAAATGAGGAAATCCTTATTGAGCAGACGGAGGATGGCCTCCAGGAAGAAGTAGTCGCCATAGATGATGGGCACTTCCCGGTCGGACTCCCGGTGGTACCGGCCGGAGCCGTGGGAGACGATGGAATCCACGGCAGGGTCCCATTGGCAGAACTTCTCGTCAATTTTGCGCAAGAGACGGATGGCGGCTTTAAGATACAGCGGCTTCTCATGTCCTCCCACAAACTCGGAGAGCTCCAGCAAGCCGCAGGCGGCGCATGCCGCCGCTGTGGTATCGTAATATACCGGCTCCTCCGGCGCGCGGAAGTCGATGACCACCTCGTAGTCATTCACCGCGGCATTGGCAATGAAATAATGCGCCGCCCGTTTGGCGGCATCCAGATACTCCTGCTTCTCCGTGTAGCGGTAGGACAGGGCCATCCCGTAGATGGCCCAGGATTGGCCGCGGGTCCAGGAGGAGCCGCTTTCGTAGCCTTGGCCTCCCGGATTGTCCAGGTATTCCCCTGTCTGCGTGTCGAATACCACCAGGTGGTTGGAGGAGCCGTCCGGCCGCAGCACGTACTGCAAGGCCATGTCTGCGTGCTTGACCGCAATCTGCCGCAGGCCGGAATCCTTTCTTTGCTCCGCAGCCCAATACAGCAGGGGGAGATTCATCAGGCAGTCCACAATGGCGATGCCGTCCTGCCCTTCGTTCCAGGCCCGGATATAATCCCCTGCGGGCTGGAAGCGCCCGGCCAGAATGCCCGCCGCATGAAGTCCGCGGATCCGGGATTTTGGGCTTCCCGTAAGCCGGTAGCTGGCCACTGCCGTATGCAGCCACAGAAAGCCCAAATCATGGTCCAGACCCATATAATCCTCGAGCCCCTGATCCAGTCTGGCTTCAACTCGTTCAGCCGTTTCCTTATACACTTCGTCATTGGTCGCATGGTACATCTGCCATAGAATGCCGCCCCAGAAGCCGTTTGTCCACCAAACCAGATTGCGTTCGGCCATGTCGTCATATTTGCCGTTCACCGGAATATAGGGCATGATCGGGCCCACACGCAGACACTCCGCCTTCAATTTAACGGCAAGCTTGTCCCAAATTCCGTCCGCCCACTGGCGGTCCGCCTCACTGATTGCATATCTCATAGCCGCTCCCACTTCCTATCCGTATTTGAACATCCGCAAATTCCGCTTCGATTCTGGTTTCGATGCTAATGGTCCCCTTGGGAATCCTGTATTCCACGGCCGGAATTTTCGCTGTGGGGAAGATCAGGTTGGTGTTAGGGGCGCTTGTAATCACGATCCCCTTGCCGGTATCGGAGGCCGCACTGCTTCTGCCGTTGGCATCCGCTACCTCAGCCGCTCCTTGGCTGGAATGGCTGCAGGTTTCCTCCATCCGGTCAGGGTAGGCAAAGCCGCAATCGTATGCGGTGCATTCCAGCTGGCTGGTGACGGTGTGGCGGCGAATATGCCCCTTCTCCGTGGGAATCAGCCAGGTCTCCACCTCAATACCCTCTACCGGGCTCCACCGGGAATAAACCTCTGTCTCTGTGACAGAAAACTCCAGACAGGCTCTGCGCACATAGATCATGTTATGAACCTGGAAGGCCAGCATGCTGTCGGGCGCCGCTTCATGCAATTGGCAGTAGGAACGGGGGCAGCTGAAGCCAAACCGGGTGGAGTAGGCGAATTTCGCATATTTTTCCGCCGCATGGGTCAGCTGCAGCACCGGATATTGCCCTGCTGTAAGCGCCGTAACGTCAAAGCCCCGGCGGGTGATGAGCATATCGCATTCCGGGATGGCCTTCCGCTCCTCCAAACGTGGCAGGGGCTGGATTTCCGCCTTCCAGAAGGCATGATCGGCAGGAAGGGCCAGAAGGGCAAAGGTTTTGAAGGCCCAGTAGGGAGAACCGGAAGCATTGTAGCCTTCCGATATATTCAGATTGGGATATGCATACCCGATCGAGAGGACGCCCCCATTGTCAAAAATCGGCTGCCGGAACCATTGCTCCATATGCCTTCCGATCAGGCCCTTCAGTACACCCAAGGGCAGAACCTCCAGCTCCAGCAGGGCACACATGCTCCAGAAGGCCGATTGGGCAAAACGGTAGGTCATGGACCTTCCGAAGGGCAGCGCTTTGCCCTCATCGTCGAACCAATACAGGAAGCTGCCGGCGAATTCCCGTGCCCGTGTCTTGAACAATTCCGATCTGTCTGGATCCTCATCCCCCATAAGCTTGGCGTACAGGAGACAATAGAAATGGATGGCGAAGGAAATATAATAATCCTTCTGCGGCCGCAGCCCATCGGAATACCAGCCGTTCCCCAGGTAGAAGGATTCATATTTGGCCATGGCTTCTTCCAGCCGCTCTATGCTGTAGGGCCTGCCCACATGCTTCAAGGCCAGATTGGTGATCACATTGAAATACTGCCAGTTATTTTCGGCTAAGGAATACAGATTAATCTGCCCCAGCCAATCCGCCAGATGGGTCCGGCTTTGTTCTGTCAAAGGCTCCCACAGCTTCTCCGGAATCAACAGCAGTCCATAGCCGATAGCGGCCATCTCTACCATCCGCTGGTCCTTGTGGTGCAGATCGCCCCAATATTCCGGGGAGCCGGGATCGGTTCCGTTGGCCAGCCCCGCAAGAAATACCGGCAGCAGGCTCATATCCTTGCCGCCGCCGGCCCAGTAGGGCACCATTCCCCATAACAGCCGGGAAAAGCCTTCCATTCCTGCGACCCGGCTTCCGTAGCCTGCGGTTTCCGCACCCAGCTCCAGCCGTGCCTTGCCCGGACTGAAACGGCCCTTCAACGGCTCTATCATGGTAAGGAGCAGGCTCTCATAATAGTCCCTGCTGCCGTAATCCTTCACTGTTTCCATAGAAAACTTCCGCCTTTCACATTGACTTATGCCTGAAGATCAACCTTACTATAAGGCAGACCTTCACCCGCTGTATAGCCTCAGTACATCCAATGAGCTCGGCATTTTCCCCAATCGGATAGGCATTTTGTCCAATCATCATCACCAGCGGGCTATAATCATTTTAATTGATTATGGATGATAGCCTTTCATAAATGATAAAATACTCATGATCCGGACTCGCTTACTCTACTATAATGGGTGGAATTTTAATGTTTGAAAAGAAGTGGCTCTTTTTCTCTTCTAAATCCAAGTCGGTCCGCAAAAAGATATTAATCGTTGCTTCCTTGTTGGCCATGATTCCCGTATTCATCATGGGTGCAGCCGCCTATTACATTGCCAGCGGTTCCTTCGTGGAGGAGATCAATCTGGCCAACCGGCAGACCATCTCGCAAATCCAGCAGCGCATCGATGAAAAGCTGGTTACCCTGGAAACGGTAGCTCTGCAAAACGCGGTGAACCCTACCTTGTCCCGCTTTCTATCGTTGAATGATCCCGAAAATGACTTGGAAAATATCGGTTTAACCATGAGTCTGTTGAATTCCATGCAGGTTCTAATTGCGGACATCGACAGCGTATATCTGTATCGGCCGGATAAGCGGCTGGTGGTATCCCCCAGCATCGGAGTACGGGGGGAAGAGCTGCTGCCTGACCACGTGAGAGAGGCGATCAGCAAGAATCCCGCCAAAATCTGGCTGGACCATGAACTGGAAAATGAGTTGGTCCGGGACGGATTCCACCGGATTACCTTTGTCAGACGGATTAATGCCTCCGATCATTCACCGGCCGGATATCTGATCGTGAATCTGAATGATACGGCGTTTTTCCGCGTGTTCACCAATATGCGTCTTGGCAACAGGGAGCTTCTGATCGTAACTCCCAGCGGCAATGTATTCGCGGAGAACACCAGAAACCAGCAGCGGGATGTCTTCAAGGAGTATGGCTTTATCCGCAAGCTGATGGAATCCGATGAAAGTGAAATGATGACAAGAGAAGAGGTAAACGGACAGGAGCTATCCGTCAATTACCTGAAGTCCAGCTATAACGGATGGAAATACGTTACGATTATTCCGCTCAGTGAGCTGAACCGTCATCTGGACAAAATTAGGGACACCACCTTCATCATCTGTTTGGTGCTTGTTCTGATTAGCGCTATTGCTGCAGGCTTCTTGTCTAACGGGTGGTTCAAAGCGCTCCAGTCCGTCATTGATACGATCCGGAAAAAAGGCGGCATTACCGAGCCCCTGAAGCAGCAGAATGAATTTGCGTTGATCCGCAACTATTTCGAATCCTTGTACGAGAACAATGAAATGCTGGGCAAGCAGATTGAGGAATCAAGGCCTGTGCTCCAGGTGAACTTTATCCAAAAATTATTGACCGAGCATTTCGGAGAAACCATGGCCGACCGGGCCAAGTATTATCATATCCCTATGAAATATGCCCATTATACGGTGATTTGTATTGAACTGGATAATATGAGAGGGCATACGGAGCAGGATCTGAACCTGTTCCACTATGCCGTGATGAATATTTCCAAGGAAATGATCAGCCGGTATTCAGAAGGGTTGGTAGTCCGGATGCACAGCGGGCATATCGCCATCCTGATCAATCATGAAGGGGTAGAATCCTTCCTCACCGATGATAAATCCAAACCCTTCCATATTGCCGAGGAAATACGCCAGGTGGCCGAAAGCCTCCTGAAGATTACGGTCACCATGGGGATCGGGCGAAACTATGAAGGCTTGTCCCAAATCCGCAATTCCTACCGGGAGGCGCTGGAGGCCCTGGAGTACCAGATGGTTGAAGGCAGCGGCAGAGTGCTGTTCATCGGCCAAATTAATCCCGGATCGACTTCGTTTTCGTACCCTTATGAAATTGAGCAGAACATTATTACCCACCTTAAAATGGCCAATTTGCAGCAAATCAACGGACTTCTGGATGAATTCACTCAGGAACTGCGGGCCGAGCTCTTCAGTACCGAGCATGTCCGCCAATCCTTCGCCCAACTGATCGCCGTCACCCTGCGGACCTTGTTTGAAATGGACCCAACCAGTACCCTGTTCCGTGAATACAACCTGTACCAGCATCTCAATGAATTAAGCACCTCCGAAAAAATCGTGAACTGGCTGAAAACAGAGGTTTATCCTCCGATTGTGGAGCAGCTCCGCAACCGCACCGTCCAGCGGAATCACAGCACCATCCAGAAGGTGCTCAACCATATCCACGAATATTATGATACGGATTTGTCCCTGCCGCTTCTGGCGGCCATCATTTCTGTGCCGGTGTCCCAGTTCAGCCATATGTTCAAAGCGGATGCGGGTATGACCCCATCCGAGTATGTCATTGCCTACCGGATGGAAAAAGCCAGGGCCATGCTGGAGGAGACAGATAGTAAAGTATCGGAAATTGCCGAGAAGCTCCAGTACAATAATTCGCAGAATTTCATCCGGGTCTTTAAGAAAATGAACGGCATGACTCCCGGGGAGTACCGCTCCCGTTCCAAGGAATAATGCTGTGGCCGATTCCGCTTCCGGGCGGGGTCGGCCGTTTTTGTTTTCCGCGGCGCGCTTGTCTGTAATCATCTTCCTTGATTGCGGCAGGGGCTTGAAGAATGGAGTAATCAATTTAAGTGATTATTTTCAGGGGAAGAAAACCCGTGATAAGCTCGGAAGCAGAGAAACGAAAAACGATTGTTGGGTAGGAGGCTAAAACAGTGGCTGTTGGACAAGAGGGAATTGCTGCAGAAAGGATGACAGTTCCGAAGCCGAAAGGCAAAATCGCATTTCTGAAAAAAGAGCTGGTCCGCAACAAATATCTGTATTTCATGCTGGTGCCGGTGCTCGCGTTTTATCTGATTTTTCACTACGCTCCGATGTATGGTCTTTTGATGGCGTTCCAGAAGAGCTACAGCCCGATTAAGGGTATTTTCGCAGGCACATGGATTGGCTTCGATAATTTTACGAATTTTTTTCACAGCTACTACTTTTGGCGGCTGGTAAAAAATACGATTATCCTGAGCTTTTACAGTATCGTCTTCGGCTTCCCGGCGCCGATTGTGCTGGCGCTTCTCCTTAACGAGCTGAGAGGCAAATACTTCAAGAAAGTCGTGCAGACGGTCAGCTATCTGCCCCACTTTATTTCGGTGGTGGTGATCGTCGGTATGCTGAATACCTTCTCGGCCTTGGACGGCGGTTTGTTCAATGTGGTCCGCTCCTTCTTCAATCTGAATCCGATTATGTTCTTCACCGAGTCGGATATGTTCCGCCCGATGTATATCCTGTCGAATATTTGGCAGGGGGCAGGCTGGGCCTCGATTATTTTCCTGGCGGCGCTGGCCGGGATCGACTCGCAACTATATGAGGCTGCCAAAATAGACGGGGCAGGCAGATGGAAGCAGCTGCTTCATATTACCCTGCCGGGTATTATGCCCACGCTGATCGTCATGCTGATCCTGCGCCTTGGGGCTGTCATGAACTCCGACGTGCAGAAGATCCTGCTGATGCAAACCGCATCCACCTATGATGTGTCGGACGTCATTTCCACCTTCGTATACCGCTCGGGTGTGCTGGAGGCCAATTATACCTACTCCACCGCTATCGGATTATTGAATAACATCATTAACTTCATGTTCCTGATTGCAGCCAATGCCATCAGCCGTAAAGCAAATTCAACCAGTCTTTGGTAAGAGGTGATAAAAGGTGAAGCGATCCGCAGGTGAGCGCATATTTGATTGGTTTAACGTCATTCTATTGTTATCGGTTATTGCCGTAACCTTGTATCCGTTCCTGTATATCTTTAATTCGTCCATCAGTGATCCGAATATGCTGCTCAAGAGCAGGACATTCATGTTTGTGCCGGAGGGCTTCAGCTTGAAAGCCTACCAAATGGTGCTGCAGGACTCCAAGGTGTACACCGGGTATCTGAATACGCTGTTCTATGTAGTCGTGGGGACATTGCTCAATCTGCTGATGACCTCCCTGGCAGCCTATGCACTCTCCAGAGTGGATTTGTACGGCCGCAAGTTTATGGTGCAGCTGATTACCTTCACCATGTTTTTCGGCGGCGGCATGATCCCGACCTTCCTTCTGATGCAGAATCTGGGCTTGATCGACAGCCGTTTGGCGATTATTCTTCCCGGTGCCATCAGCACCTTCAACTTTATGATTATGAAGACGAATTTCGAGAGTATCCCGAATGAGCTGGTGGAATCCGCCAAGCTGGACGGCGCCAATGATTTCACGGTTCTGTTCCGCATCATTCTGCCTGTCTCTAAAGCGATTCTTGCGGTGATGACCCTGTATTATGCGGTAGATCACTGGAATGATTATATGAAGCCGCTGCTTTATTTGCGCAGCCAGAGCCTGTATCCCATTCAGATCGTGCTGCGGGATATCCTCTTAAGCAACAGCACGGAAGCTTTAGGGGGCGGATCGGACACCGGCTTTGCCATCGGAGAAAACATTAAATACGCCACCATCATTGTCTCCACACTTCCGATTATGTTAGTCTATCCGTTCATCCAAAAATATTTTGTTCAAGGTGCCTTAGTCGGCGCCGTGAAACAATAAATCATCTTTTACTAAGGGGAGATTGTCAGATGAAAAAGGCAAAATTTGCACTCATCGCATGCTGTACTCTCGTATCTACCAGCCTGTTTGCAGGCTGTGCGGACAAGGGCGGGGAAGCCGCTCCAGGCGCAAGCGCTTCACCCGGTGCGCAGGCATTAACCTCTATTCCGCTGCCCATCACCACAGAATCGTTCACCATCGACTACTGGCGTGCCAATGACGCCAAAATCACCGCCGCAGGCATGCAAAACTTCGGGGACATCGCCGCATACAAAAAGAAAGCGGAGCTGACCGGGATCAAGATCAACTGGACCCATCCGCCCCTTGGACAGCAAAAGGATCAATTCAACCTGCTGATGGCGACCAACGACATGCCAGATGTTATCTATTACAACTGGTATGACGCCGTGGGTGGCCCTGAGAAGCTGCTGGCGGACGGACGGATTATCCGGTTGAATGAGTACATTGACCAATATGCACCGAACCTGAAGAAGCTGATCAACAGCGATCCGGATATCAAGAAGCAAATTTCCCTGGACGACGGCACCATCTATATGTTCCCGTACCTGCGGACAGAAGGCCGCAAGCTGAATGGTACTGCCGGTCAGATCATGCGGAAGGACTGGCTGGATAAGCTGGGACTGAAGGTGCCCGCCACCCTTGACGAATGGTATATAACCCTGAAGGCTTTCCGGGAAAAGGATCCCAACGGCAACGGCAAGAAGGACGAGCTGCCGCTCACCGGGTCCAGCTCAGGCAACCTGACGAGACTGCATGATTTTGCTCCGGCATTCGGCATTCTGGGTACCTTCATGTTCAGGGACGGGAAAATCGTATACGGACCTATGCAGCCGGAATACAAGAGCTTCCTGGAAACCATGAACAAGTGGTATAACGAAGGTCTGATCGATCCCGAAATCATCACCAACGACAGCAAGGCCATCGACTACAAAATCACCAATAACCTGGCCGGCGCATACGGCGCGGGAGTATTCAGCGGCATCGGCAAATACATGAACCTGATGAAGGATTCCAATCCGTCCTTCAATCTGACGGGTGTTCCCCAGCCTATCGGAGCCGGCGGCAAGGCGTATGCCAAGGATGATCTGGATATGAAGGTGCTGTCCTACGGCGAAGCCATCACCTCCTCCGCACCGAAGGACAAGATCAAGTACATCGTGCAATGGATGGACTTCAACTACAGCGAGCAAGGCCATGACCTGTT
>JAQSYT010000084.1 GCA_029256065.1 Paenibacillaceae bacterium | reverse complement strand
TGGCCATTGAAGTAAACACCTCCGGTAAAACGAAGGACGTCGGCGGCTGGTATCCCTCTGATGAAATTTTGGAGATGGCGCTGCACTACGGAGTTTCCGCAACCTTCGGATCGGATGCCCATGACACGGAGCGGGTGGCAGATGATTGGGAGCTGGTAGCCCACCGGCTGAAGGAAATCGGCTTCGACCATTGGGTGTATTACAGCGCCAAGAAGCGCGTAGCTGTCCCGCTTTGAGTAAACAAAAGATTGAACCGGAGCCCAGGCTCCGGTTTTTTGCTGGACATAAAAAAAAGTGACCCTCGCCAGTAGCGGCAGGGCCGAATCCACCATAGATGAAAAAAAGGGGGTCTTGCTGTTATCATAGCCCGTATGTGTTAGAAAAGGATAACAACCGTATTTCATTTGTGTTACAAGTTGTTCACGGATGAGCTTGTCCCCCATCTGGAGCAATTTTCATTATCAAGATCCATAAAACGATCATTTGCCATGGATTTCCACCATTTCGTATACTACAGATATCACCAATAAAAGGAGGAACGGCACCTTGTTCCAGGACTTCCACCATCAGATGCACGTCAAGCAGCAAACAGCATCCAAGCGTACCTTGTGGATCACCTTATGGATTACCTTATTTTTCACGCTTGTGGAAATTATCGGCGGGTTGGTGTCCAATTCCCTTGCCCTGCTTTCGGATTCGGCCCATATGATCTCCGATGTGATCGCCCTTGCCCTGAGCATGGTAGCCATTTACCTCGCCTCCCGGCCTCCGACTCCGCGGTTTACCTTCGGATTTCTGCGCTTCGAAATCATCGCAGCCTTTCTGAACGGCTTGGCATTGGCGGCTATTTCCATCGGCATTATGATCGAAGGCATCCGGCGCCTCATTGATCCGCCGGCAGTAAATTATCCGGTAATGCTCATCATTTCTACCATCGGTCTTATTGTGAATATTGTTCTCACCATCGTTCTGAGCCGGAGCATGAAGGAAGAGGATAATCTCAATGTGAAAAGCGCCTTGTGGCACTTTATCGGCGACCTGCTCAGCTCTATCGGTGTTATTATCTCCGCCCTGCTGATTCTGGCTACCGGATGGCATTGGTTAGACGCCTTCATTAGCATCGCCATCGGCGCGATTATTCTCACCGGCGGATTGCGCATTCTGAGAGAATCCTGTCTGGTTCTGATGGAGTCAGTCCCCGAAGCCTATGACCTTGAACAGATTAAGCAGGATATCCTCTCCCTTCCCGGCGTGGAGGACGTGCACGAAATGCATCTGTGGGCCATTTCCAGCGGGCATTACTCCCTAACTGCCCACGTATTCGTAAACAGGGATATGCAGCCCTTGTGCGTCATCCTGGCCATCAATGAAATGCTCAAGGAGAAATACAGCATCGTCCATGCCACTATTCAAACGGAGCATGCCCAGATTCATCCTCATGGCGATTACGGCCGCCGCTTCTTCGGCTGTTCCCATTTAGGGGCAGCCGGCTTCTTCGTTTATGAGAAGGGGTTCAATTAGTGCTCCCCGCGGTCAAGGCCGGAATCCAGCTCCGCCAACACATCCTCCGGCAACCCGGTGGCTTTGCGGATTATGTCCATGCTCATCCCCATGGCAAACAGGCTGCGGGCTGTTTCAAGCTTGCCCTCCAATTTGCCTTCCAGCTTGCCTCTCTCTTCGCCTTCCTCACGAAGCCGCTTGTCAATTTCAAACTTGGCTAGAAACTCCATAAGGGCTTGCTCATCATCAGGCTTCAGCATTCTGGACATGCCCATCACCTCCAATAATTGTTTGATATTCGTTTCCGCTACTAAATCCAGCAGCATTTCATAACGGCTATCCTTCCGGTGTTCGCCATAATCCTTTAACAGAGAAGCAATTTCCTTTTTCACATCGGAACGTCGGGTTAAAAGCCGGATAAAACGGTTTTCTTCCGGACTCAGTTCATCAACAACAACAAACTGCATAGCTATATCTCTATTAATCAGTGTGTAAATTCCAGGATGGCGCAACTCCAATTGCAATCCATGCACACGATCCAGATAATCCGCAAGCTTAACTGGGAATATACTGCTCACACAGCTGATGGTTAAATCCTCCACCGGCAATGCGTTTACCTCCCTGCCCAACGTTTTATACAGGTAGGCATATGCCTTCACTTTATAATAATCATCAATATTATGCTCTCTGAATATCTCGGCAATATTCTTAAGAATGGGAACATCCCGCTTTTTCCGTATAATCAAAAGGTCAATTTCCAGCGGCTTACGGGTAAGCTGGACTTCTTCTTGAATGTCAAGCACATGCTCATATTCCTGTAGCTCCAGACGCAATGCGCTGGCAAAAACGGGATGCCACTGCATCCGCTCCGGCTTTTCCATGTCCAGTTCCCCTTTAGCTTTTATTATATCATGGGGGATTCACGGGCAACAAGATTGGGACTTGATGGAAAAGTCCAAAAAACCCCTGCAGCAGAGGCCGCAGAGGGCTCGGATGATGCTTCAACCAGACTTATTCGTACCAATAGCCTTTATGGCCTTTTTCCAGGCGCATCAGGGCTTCCAGGTAGTAATAGTCGCCCCAAATCATGAAGTCGTCGGGGCTGTGGCCCAGACGCACAGCATAGGAGCCATGTTCGATAAGGCCTTCTGCATCCGGCTGGTTCATGGTAGAGTAATGCTTCACCAGGCCTTCCATGGTCTTCTGGACGCCTTCCTCCAGATAAGCGCGGTCCGGGTCATTTTCCGGAAGATGCTTCAAGAGCTCCAGGATACCGCAGGCGGTGATGGCGGAAGCGGAGCTATCCCGCTTGGTTTCCGGCGTAATCTCCACATTGAAATCCCAGTACACAACGTTGTCCTCGGGCAGACGCTCCAGGAAGTGCTTGGCCATTCTTTTGGAGGTGTCCAGGTACTTGGCATCCTTGGTGTAATGGTAGGCCAGAGCAAAGCCGTAGACGCCCCAGGATTGGCCGCGGGTCCATGTAGAGCCGTCGGTGTTGCCTTGGTGGGTGCCGCCGCGGACAGGCTCACCGTTTTCCGGGTCAAACCAGAAGGTATGATAGGATGAATCATCGCCGCGCACCAGGAACCGGCGGGATTTCTCTGTATGCAGGATAGCCTTGTTCTTATAATCCTCGTTGCCGGTTTGCTCGTAGGCCCAATACAGTAGCGGCAGATTCATCAGACAGTCGATGATAATCCGTCCCCCGTTGGTGGCATCCCCTTCCCTGCCCCAGGCTTGAATCAGCCCGGCTTTGGGACGCCAGCGGCGGAGCAGCACATCGGCAGCGGCAATAGTCAGCTCGCGGGCAGACTCATCCTTCTCGATCATCCATTGAGCCTTGGAGGAAAGGGAATACAGGAAGCCGATGTCATGGTGATCCAGATTCTTCATGGTGTTCAGGCGGTCACGGAAGTTTTCTACCGTTTTCACGGCGGCATCCCGCAGGGCTTCATCCTTGTTGTATTCATAGGCCAGCCAGAGAATGCCGGACCAGAAGCCGTCGGTCCAGTCGGTATTATCATTCAACAGATACTTGCCGTTTTCGCTGACGTGGGGGAACTGGCCGCCAAACCGGGTAATATTGGCTTTTGTTTTGACGACCGCATCTTCGATTGCCTGTTTCCAAAGACTCAATCTGCTCATCTCCTGATTAATAAAATGTATGAAAGGTGCGTCTTCAAGCCGGAGGCGGCTATTCGGTAGACATCCGCGGAATCAGCCTCATGGGAATATGAATTTCATGGGCCGGGCTGCCGGGAGTCTTCACCGTTTCGAAACGCTCGAGTGAAATATTACGGAGCGCCGCACTCTCCTCCAAATGCTGAAGCAGCATAAATACCGCATGGGAAACCTGGTTGTCCAAATCAATGTCCAGACTGGTGATGGAAGGCCAGTTATGCTGGGCAACGGATTGGTTATTGATGCCCACCACTTTAATCTGCCCGGGAATACTATAGCCTCTGGCCTGCAGGCGGGAGATCAGCATGAAGGCATCACCATCGTCAAAGGCAAGAACGCCCAACGGCTCTCCCTGCTTCACTACTTCTTCAATGGAATCAAAAATCTCATCCTCGAACATACCTTTAGTGGGTATGATCCGGTGGACATAACCCTGATTCGGGTCAAGGGTGCTGACACCCCGCTGAAAGCCAATAAGCCGCTGTTCATTGGTGGTGCGCGCTCTTTCGCGGCTAATATAGAACAGATGCTTGCAGCCTCTGTCCGCCAGGTGCAGCACCGCCTTCTCCGCTCCTCCGGTAAAATCCAGGTTGACTGCGCCCAGTGCCACATTTTCCGGCCAGTTCCAGGCATTGAACAGCACCATAGGCGTGCCTTCCCCGACGAATTTGCGGGTGCTCTCCGGGTTCATGGCCAGACCATGGCAAAACAGCCCGTCAACTCTCCGCTGCAGAAGTGTCTCCATATGGCGTTTCTCCAGCTCAGGCTGGCCAGTGGAGGAATACACCGACAGATGATAGCCGCATTGATGGACTAAATCCTGCATGGCATGGGCGAAATCCGCAAAGTAGCCGCCGAAATGGGGCAAAATCAGGCCAAGCTCACAGGTTTTCTTGCGGCTGAGGCTGGCTGCCATTTCGTTGCGGCGGTAGCCGAGAGACTGCACCGCTTCCTCAACCTTGCGGATGGTCTCCTCCGCCAGAGGCACATTGCGGCGGTTCAATACATTGGATACGGTGGCGATGGAGACACCTGCGGCCCTAGCCACATCGATGATGGTAATCTGTTTGTTTTTCAGGGCCGTGCACCTCCGATTTGCGTTTGAGTACGTTACCTTAGTGTGGAATTAAGTCAGTTGAAACGTTTAAATAATGGCTCAAGTTTATTTTAGCCTAATTAGGATTTATCGTCAATGAGGGAATTAAAGCGATTTCTTGTTCCGATAATAGCGGAAGGAAATTTCCGCTAATAAGGTGGAATGTGGCCGTCAAGGCATAATAGCGGAAGCAAGTTTCCGTTGTTCGGCCTTGCGGGCGGCCAAAATGGTGAGATACAGCCTCATAGCGGAAGTTTGCTTCCGTTATCTCTGGAGCAAACCTGCCGGACACCAGTTAACGGAAAACAGCTTCCGTTATTATGCCCATTTTTCCCGTTAGAACCTGGCTACCCCCCTTGCAACTATGACTCTCCTATGGATCCCCACAAAAACGGTTGCGCCCCCTCTCCATTTGTGATATTCTTACAGTTCCGCTTTATCGGCCTAAAACGACGAAGAACTAGTATATGCTTACGACGCCGGTTTTTACTGGCGTAAAAACCCAGCTTATGCTTACGATGCCGGTTTTTACTGGCGTAAAAACCTTAGGAGGTAACTGAATAATGGAAAGCGACATTCAAAGTGCCTATCAAGAAGAGCTCCTCCGCTTAGAAGAAGCCGGGCGTTTGATCAGCCGGCAGCTGGAGGAATTGAACGCCATGTCCCGCTACACGGGGAGTGAGTTTACCGAGCAGGTGCTGGAAAGCCTCCGCGAAGAAAGCCGGCGCAAGCTGGCAGTTGCCCTGCCGGAGCCATACTTCGGAAGACTGGACTTTCAGGAGACCGGACACAGCCAACCGGCTCCCCTCTACATCGGCAAGGCAGGGGTGGAGGACCGGATCGGCGGCAATCCGCTGGTGATCGACTGGCGAGCTCCTGTGGCCAGTCTTTTCTATTCCTTCACAGGCGGCGATGGTCCGGCGGAATACGATTCGCCGGATGGTCTGGTGGAGGGGCTTGTTTACCTCAAGCGCAATCTGGTCATCCGCAAGCAGATTCTCCAACGGGTAACGGACAGCTATTTGCGGGGCAGCAGCCAGGGGGCGGTGACGGATGAATTCCTTCTCTACCGTCTGGGAGAGAACAAGGATAACAAGCTGCGGGATATTGTTTCCACCATCCAGGCAGAGCAGGACAAAATTATCCGCGCCGCCAAGAACAAAGCCCTGATTATCCAAGGGGTCGCAGGCAGCGGTAAAACCACTGTGGCCCTCCACCGGCTGGCCTTCCTACTCTACCAATACCGGGATCAGGTGAAGGCTGAACGGATGATTATTTTTGCCCCCAACCGGATGTTCCTGGATTATATCTCCGGTGTACTGCCAGAGCTGGGCGTTGGGGATATCGCCCAAACTACCTTCGCCGACTGGGCGCTAGAGCGGCTGGACGATAACCTTAAGCTGGGCAGCGAGGCCCAGGATCTGGAGAAGCGGTTTGCAGTTGCGGCTCAGCCCGAAAACATCGGAACAGCCACTTCCCAATCAGAGCCTGTGCCCTCCGGCAGATGGAAGGGCTCCGCTGAACTGGCAGATCATCTCAAACGCGAGCTGGACCTATATGAAAAGCAATACTGCATCTCTCAGGATTTCACCCCCTGGGAGGGAACGCGTCAGCTGCCGGGGAAAACCATTCGCCATTGGTTTGATGTGGAAACCGTCCATGAACCCATCGGCAAACGCCGCCAGCGGATTGAGGCCAGGATTAAGCGTTGGCTGGAGATGGAGCTGGAAGCCACCCGGGACCCGAAAATCCGCAAGGAGCGCAAGAAGCTGGCCGGAGCCAGATTGAAAACCTACTTGAAAAACTGGGCCCCCCCATCCGCTCTGGACTTCTACAGGAGACTGTTTGAGCCGGAAGCACGGCCCGTTTGGGTCCCTGAGCAGCTGGCTGAGGAAACACGGAAACGTTTGGCCAAACGCGAGGTGCTGCAGGAAGACTTAGCCGCACTTCTTCATATCCATAACCGCTTCTACGGCATTCACGGCAATGACCGATTCGACCATATTGTCATTGACGAAGCCCAGGACTTTTCTCCGCTCCAGGTGTTGGTCCTGAAGGAGCACAGCAAAAACCATTCCTTTACCATACTGGGTGATCTGGCCCAGGGTATTCATGATTACAAGGGTGCCCACACCTGGGAGGAGTTCTCCGGACTGTTCGGGCCGGAGGAAACGGAAACCTTCCAGCTAAACCGGAGCTACCGTTCAACTATGGAAATTATTGAATTCGCCAATGGGGTTATTGCCCACAGCGGGGTAAACGTCAGCCCGGCGGTACCGGTATTCCGCAGCGGCGAGCAGGTCCGTGTGGAGCAGGCCGCCAAACGGCTGCCCGCTATTGTGCAGGCCGTCCATGAGCTATTGGCGGAGGCCCACGGCACCATTGCCGTCATCGGCCGTACAGAGAAGGAATGCGCCGTCATCCACAAGGATTTGGTTGCGGCAGGCTTCTCCCCTTCTCTGCTGACCGCCTCCCAGCAGTCTTACGGCGGCGGGCTTTCCGTGCTTCCCGTCTATCTGTCCAAAGGCTTCGAATTCGACGCCGTGCTGGTGGCGGATGTGGATGAATCCCGTTACAAGGATTCGCCGCGGGACGCCAAGCTGCTGTACGTGGCCTGTACCCGGGCGCTGCATGATCTGCGGCTCCAGTACACAGGCAGGCCTTCACCGCTGCTTCCTCCGGAAGCTCAATAAACCACATACTCAAAAAACAAGGCAAAAAAAGCCGCGCAAACCAACCGGGGACTCCCATTGGAAAGCGCGGCTTTTCATTATTGTTCTGCGTGCGCCGGGGCAGCACCCCCGGTATCAGCAAGCCGCTTCCGCAGCCTGCTTCCGGCTAAAGCAACTACCAGATACAAACCCAGGAACAGCAGCATGATGCCTGCCGAAAACCGGTACATCACCGCATAGCTGGTGGATGCGGCCACTGCTCCCAAGGCCATGGAGCCCACAGCTACCCCCAGGTCGATGGAGTTATAAAACAAGCTGTTGATCATGCCATGGCTGGTCCTGGGCGCACCGCCCAGCATCCAGGCCTGGACTGTAGGCTGAATGGCGCCATAGCCGAGACCGAATAGGAGTGCCGAGGCCAACAGCATGCCCATGGAATGGGCGTAGGACAGCAGTCCAAGACTAATCACCAGGACTGCGGCGGCAGGCACCAGGACGACACCATGCCCCTTGGTATCATAAAGCCGGCCGGATACGGGACGAACCGCCAGTACAGTCAGGGCATTGAACAGGAAAAACAGGCCGATGTTAGCGATGCCGATTTCTCTGCCGTACAAGGCAAGAAAGCTCAGGATCCCCCCATAACAGGCAGACATCAGCGTGTTCAATGTTACCGGCAGCCACAGCCTGCCGGCCAGTCTGTTGGAGGAAAGCTCTTCCTGCGGCGGCGGGATAACCGAAGCTTTGGCAGAGGCAGCCCGGGTTTCTGCACCGCTTCTCCTGTTGTGATCAACCGGCGGTCTGGACGATGCGGCTGCTCCGGTGAGGGCCAGCAGCGGGACAATAGCCGCTGCGGCAGCCGCTCCCCACATGGTCAGGACGTTGAAGCCGAAGCCGTCCAGAAGCGACAGACCGATCATAGGGCCAAAGGACATGGCCAGACTGGTGGAGAGACCGAAGTATCCAATGCCCTCCCCCAACCGGCGGATGGGGATAATCCGGCTGACTAAGGTGGGCATAACGGTGCTCCCCATACCGAAGCCGACGCCGAAAAGCACACGCAGCGCCAGCAGCGCAGGCAGGGAATCCGCGAAGGGATAGGCCAGGGTAGCCAAAACCGAAATCCCGATGCTGACATACAGCAGCAGTGTTTTGCTGACCTGCCGCATAATAGCCGCGGTGGCGAAGCGGGTGGCAATGGCCGTCAGCGCAAACACGCTGGTGACCAGACTGAGTGCCAGGTCTCCGGGAGCAAACCTGTCCTTCACGTAAGAGGGAAACGGTGACAGCAGCATTTGCAAGCAGAGAAACATCAGGAAATAGCTGATGGTGAGGACGATAAAGGAGCGGGTCCAAAGAGGCTCGCCGCCACCTGATCCGGGCAATGGCCTGCGACTCATGGCTTCACCTCCTGTTCCTTCTCCAGGAGCCTGTCGGCAAAACCGATAATATCCTTCAACTGCGCCAATAACGCATAATAGGCGTCCTCTCCCACCCGGTCTGCCAGCTCTATATTGACTCCACGCTCCAGCGGCTCCGTGTCAGCTGCTATTTCCTTGCCCTTGTCTGTGGCATAAACCCGAAATGATCTCCGGTCCTGCTCACCGGGCTTCCGGGTAATCAGCCCCTTTTCCTCCAGCGCATCCAAAATCCGTGTGACAGTCGGCTTGTCCTTTGCTGCCCGCTCAGCAATTTCCTTCTGGATCAACCCTTCCTGTCCTGCAATCACATGGAGCACCGACCACTGCTCGGGGCTAAGGCCAAACTCCCGCAGCCGCTGCCCGAAAAGCTGGGACATACGGCGGGAGGCCACCCCCAGGGCAAATCCCAAGGAATGGTCCAACCCCCATTTCACATCACGTATGGATTCCTTCAATTCAATCCCTCTCCCGAAAATAGTTGTTTAGACAATTATATGTACAACAACCATTAACGGTCAACTCCAAAAAAACAGCCTCCCTCCCGGTAAAGGGAAAAAGGCTGTCTAATGGTGAGGTTTTAGGGTTAATGTTTTCCGGGGGCTCCCCCGAAAGTAATCGGATTATGCTGCAGAGCTTCACGTCACTTTTGGGGGACATTTATCCGGGGGATACTTACATCCCCAGCCATTTTTTGAACAGGCGTTTGGTGGTATCCGCATTCATAGCTCCGATGGAGGTGGTCAGCGGGATTCCCTTGGGGCAGGAGCGCACACAGTTCTGGGAATTGCCGCAGCCCTCGATGCCGCCGTCGGTCATCAGAGCGTCCAGCCGCTCGTCCTTGTTCATCTCCCCTGTGGGATGGGCGTTGAACAGACGCACCTGGGAAATGGCCGCAGGCCCAATGAAATCCGTCTTGTCATTGACATTGGGACAAGCCTCCAGGCAGACGCCACAGGTCATACACTTGGACAGCTCATAGGCCCACTGCCGTTTGCCCTCCGCCATCCGCGGCCCCGGTCCCAAATCATAGGTACCGTCAATGGGAATCCAGGCCTTCACCTTCTTCAGTGCCTTGAACATCCGGCCCCGGTCAATGACCAGATCCCGGACCACCGGGAAGGTAGACATAGGCGCAATCCGGATGGGCTCCTCCAGATGATCCACCAAGGCGGTGCAGGCCTGCCGGGGTTTGCCGTTAATCACCATGGAGCAGGCGCCGCAGACCTCCTCAAGGCAATTAGACTCCCAGCAAACTGCCGAGGTTGTACCCCCGTCCGCATTTACCGGGTTCCGTTGGATCTCCATCAGGGCCGTAATCACATTCATATTGGGACGGTACGGAATCTGAAATTCCTCCGTATAGGGTTTGCTTTCCGTGCCATCCTGCCGGGTGACGATGAGTTTGATAGAGCGTTTTGCCGCTGTCTCAGCCATAATCAATGCGCCCCCTTCTTCTTTTCGGTGGTATAATCCCGTTTCCGCGGAGTAATCAGCGAGGTGTCCACTGCATCATAAGTGATGCGGGGTCCGTCGGGATGATGTGCGGCGATGGTGGTTTTCAGGAATTGCTCATCGTTGCGTTCCGGGAAATCCGGCTTATAATGGGCTCCCCGGCTTTCATCGCGGAGCAGTGCCCCCAGCGTCATGGCCTCCGCCAGCTCCATCATATTCCACAGCTGCCGGGTAAAGGCCGCCCCCTGATTGCTCCAGCGGGAGGTATCATTCACGTTAACCCGGGCATAACGCTCCTTCAGCTCCTTAATTTTGACAATGGTTTCCTCCAGGCGTTTGTTCACCCGCACCACCGTCATATTGTTGGTCATCCAATCCCCCAGCTCCTTGTGGAGGACATACGGATTTTCATTGCCGTCCATGGCCAACACACTCTCATACTGCTTGGTCCGCTTTTGCACCTCACGGTCGAATACGGTGGAGGAGATATCCTCCGCATGCTTGTCAAGCCCCTGGATATACTCAATTGCCTTGGGTCCCGCCACCATCCCGCCAAAAATAGAGGACAAGAGAGAGTTGGCTCCCAGCCGGTTGGCCCCGTGGTACTGGTATTCGCATTCCCCTGCCGCGAACAGTCCCGGAATGTTGGTCATTTGGTTATAGTCGCACCACAGCCCGCCCATGGAATAGTGGACAGCCGGGAAAATCTTCATGGGAATCTTCCGCGGGTCCTCGCCCATGAATTTTTCGTAAATCTCAATGATACCGCCCAGCTTGATGTCCAGCTCCCGGGGATTCTTATGGGACAGGTCCAGATAAACCATGTTCTCCCCGTTGATGCCCAGCTTCAGGTCCACGCAGACATGGAAAATCTCGCGGGTGGCAATGTCCCGGGGCACCAGATTGCCGTAGGCGGGGTATTTTTCCTCCAGGAAGTACCAGGGCTTGCCGTCCTTGTAGGTCCAGATCCGGCCTCCCTCGCCACGGGCGGATTCACTCATCAGCCGAAGCTTGTCATCCCCCGGAATAGCCGTAGGGTGGATCTGGATAAACTCGCCATTGGCAAAATGGACACCCTGCTGGTACACAGCCGAGGCCGCGGTGCCGGTATTAATCACCGAGTTAGTGGTTTTTCCGAAGACAATGCCCGGTCCGCCTGTAGCCAAAATCACCGCATCCGCCTTGAACACCTCAATCTCCATACTCCGCAGATTCTGAGCGGTGATCCCCCGGCACACGCCTTCATCATCAAGGACGGCAGAGAGAAACTCCCAATGCTCGTATTTGGTCACAAGCCCCATTTCCTCTTGGCGCCGGGCCTGCTCATCCAGGGCATACAGAAGCTGCTGGCCGGTAGTGGCTCCGGCGAAGGCGGTGCGGTGATACTTAGTGCCCCCGAAGCGGCGGAAATCAAGGAACCCCTCCGGGGTCCGGTTGAACATAACGCCCATCCGGTCCATCAGATGGATAATCCCAGGCGCCGCTTCGCACATGGCTTTTACAGGCGGCTGGTTGGCCAAGAAATCTCCGCCGTATACCGTATCGTCAAAATGCTCCCAGGGCGAATCCCCCTCGCCCTTGGTGTTGACAGCCCCGTTGATGCCGCCTTGGGCGCAGACCGAGTGGGAGCGCTTAACGGGAACCAGTGAAAACAAATCTACATGAACGCCGGCTTCCGCGGCTTTGATGGTAGCCATAAGGCCCGCCAAACCGCCGCCGACCACAATAATTTTAGAAGCAGCCATATCCGTCCCCTCCTAAGGGCTTTCCGAAGGAAAGCCTTCTTCGTAAGCATAAGCTGGGGCTTTCCTAACGGAAAGCCAGCATCGTAAGCATAAGCCTAATCTACAAAAGCGCCGTCACAGGCCGCTGGCTGAATTCCATACCGGCAAAAGCCGTCAGCGCCAGAATAAACATCACCGACATGAGCACGAATACGCCCATCCAAATATAGCCGGAGATCCGTTGGGAGCGGGGACCGATGGTGATGCCCCAGCTGACCAGAAACGACCACATGCCGTTGGCAAAGTGGAAGGAAACGGATACCACAGCGATAACATAAATCACGAATGCCCAAGGCTGGCTGATGATCTCATGCATCCGCACACCCAGCTCATCGTGGGCCACATTCCCCAATGCCACTTGGACCCGGGTTTCGAAAACATGCCAGACAATGAACAGCAGGGTAATGACCCCCGTTATCCGCTGCAGAGTAAACATCCAGTTGCGGAAATATCCGTACTGCTTGGGGTTGTTGCGGGCCGTATAAGCCACGTACAAGCCGTACACGCCATGGTACAGGATCGGCAGCCAGATGCCGAACAGCTCCATAAAAAACACCAGCGGAAGGCTATTCAGCCACTCCACCTTGGAGAGAAAGCCCTCATGCCCCTCGTGAAACGCAGCATAATTGGTATACAGATGCTCTACAAGAAAAGCGCCTACCGGAATGACGCCCAGCAGGGAATGCAGCTTGCGGTAGAAATACGAATTCCCCTTCATACGCAAAAACCCCTCTCAGCAGCGTTGTCACAAACCGTTCACAAAACTCATATTACCATTTTCCCTAGTATTTCTCATGTAAACGCTGCATTTATAAATGTGAACATTCTGTGTCTCCCTTTATGTTAACGCTTTATGACTTAATAGGGAAGTGCATTTTTATTATAATGGGTTATGTATGTTCGCTATATGGAGCCGGTCGAATGCCCCAAACCATGGCCAGCCAGAGAGAAAAGAGGATAACCTGTGCAAAATAACCTGGATATATTCGCCGTTGTCGTGGAGCAGGAAAGTCTGAACAAGGCATCCCGGGTGCTGAATCTCTCCCAGCCTGCCTTGTCCCGGAAAATCATGCATCTGGAGGAGGATATGGGCGTCGCCCTCTTCGAGCGCAGAGGCAAACGTCTGGAGCTTACCCGGGCAGGCCGCATTTGCTATGATTATGCATTGCGGATGCGAGAAATGACCAGCGAGTTCGAAACCCGGCTCCGCCCCTTCATTTCTTCGGAAATGCCGCCAAGCATCACCATCGGAGCCAGCCTCACCACCCTGCAATCCAGTCTGCCTGAGATTATTGCCATATTTATTAAGGATCACCCGCAAACGGATATTCAAGCGATTACCGGCAAAACCCATGAGATTGTTGATCTGGTGCGGGAGAACAAGGTGGATTTCGGGCTGGTAGCCTCAGTCATTGACCATCCGCGGCTGGAATGCTACCCCTTATTTGATGATCACCTTTCCCTGGTGCTGCCTGCGGGACATCCGTACCTGGCCAGAACGGACCTGGCAATGAAGGATTTAAACCAGCTGCCCATGATCCTCTTTTCTAAAGGAACCTGGTACAGAGTGCTTATGGATGAGCTGTTCGAGCAGCATGACACCTATCCCAATGTAAAAATGGAGATCGATTCCTTCGAGGCGATTCTCCGTTTGGGCTCCGTCCTGGGCTGCGCCACCTTATTGCCCGCCTCCTATCTGGAGCGGACTCTTGGGAACGGCAGCTCGGAGATGAAGGCCGTCCAGCTTCCGGAGCTGATGGCGGCCATCCGCACCACCTCCTTGATCATGAGTACGGACGGAAACGGCCAGAATGCCGTACATGCCTTCGTGGCGGAAGCCCAGGAGCATTACCGGGAGGAGCGGCACCGGAAGCCGGCACAATAAAAAAACTGCCCCTAAACAGGGGCAGGCTTAATGCAGCTTTCTCATAATATTTTTGTGGACACGCTTGGGGGTCATGAAGGGGGAGCCTGCATTGATGCGTGGAATTTCCATCCAATCGGTTTTGCGGCCGGCAATACCAGGCTGGACGGTGAAGGCATAGCGGATGCCCCCCTCCCGGAGGATTCCCGGAACCTTCTCATTGGACATGCCATACGGATATGCATAGGCATCGGCCTTGGAGCGGAAACGGCGCAGCTCGTTGGAGCAAGCCAAGGTATCCTGCCGGATGCGGGTGGTGTATTCCTCATCCGTTTCCTTCCTCCCCGCATGCTCCAGCCGTCCCGAAAGATAAGATTCCTTGGGATTTACCTGCTTATGCAGTGCGTGGGAGTGGCATTGCAGCTCAGCGCTGTTGTCATCAGCCAGTCTCGTCATCTCCGCGGCGCTCAGAGAAGGGATGGTGCTTTTCTCGGGAGAGCCGATAAACTCGGTGACAATAAAATTGACCGCCTGCACCTGATGCTTGGACAGAACCGGCACCGCATCTGTATAAAAGCTTTTGTAGCCATCATCAAAGGTGACCAGCACCGCATTACGGAGCACAGCGCCGCCGCCCATGAAGCTGCGGAAATCCTCCATGGTAATAAAATGGTAACCACGGCGCTTCATATCCTTCAATTGGCTGTCCAGAAGTTCCGGCGTAATCGTCACCGAACCCAGATCCTCAGGCGCCACATGATGGTAAACCAGCACTGCCACCTTATCCTTATAGTAGGGGCGGGAATGGTTGTTATCGGCTACGGCAAGCATCAGCATGGCAAACAGCAGAACAAGAAACAAACGGCGGATAAGCGCCGCGAGAAACATAACCCGGCGTTGCGGCAAGCGGATAAACCCCTCTCAACAATTTAAGAAACCGTAACCATTGTACGGCATCCAGCGGCAGAAAAAAAGAGAAAAGAATAAAGTGCCCCTTCCAGCTGGAGCAGCTAAGATTGCGACTCTCTATGGCTAAAAAAACGCCCCTCATCTTGCCGTAATGGCAGGATGGGGGCGTATTTGGGGTGCATGGCTGCTTAAAGGGAGGGGTCCGCATGGGGATGCGGCGTTCCTAGGGCGCTGCATTCGTAACCCGTTCCCGGGTTTTGACGATAATCTTGCGGATGCTGTCCTCCGACAGATGATAAATCTGGATCAGCTCGAAGACGGTGGACCCGCTTTTGTAGCGGCCGTAAATTTCACGGTTGCGTTTTTCTATAATCAGCCGGGTGCCGTTGTTTTCGCCCCAACCGGCACGCTTCTGCTCTTTTTTGGGAATATAAATGATCTCCCCCTGGATATAATCCTGAAGCTGCTTAAGCAAGCTAGGGGGAAGAACGTCCTTTCCGTTCTTGTAACTCATACAGTACCTCCTGGTTATTTGTCATTACGATGATAGAGCGGACATGGGTTCCGGTAAGCCGATTGAGCAGCACTCCTGCAACTTGCTTCATCATTTGACACACCTCCTTAATTTGGTATTTTTTCAATATTTTTACGTAAAAAGGGAATAAAAAAAACACGATAACCACATCGTGCCACCTCATGCGCGTACGCATACCTATAGTTGGTCCGGGGGATGGTTATAGCTCTACCACTATTCAGTTGGCAAGCACCTCATTGATCATTGTAAAGCCATTATCCATCTTGTTCATTCTTGCCATCTCCCCTCGAATAGTGTTCAGCGGCGGAAGCGCCGATGACGTTACCATTATATAACACTTGCCTTATGTACATCAAGCAAAAGATTTCTCATCTGTTAAGCTTCTCCAGCTTGCCGTATCAGACCTGGGAAGTACACCGGCCGGTTCTTCAGCGCCGTACATTGTCAAAAAGATCTTGTACAAAAGTTAAAAAGAGGGACCTTGCGGCCCCTCTCCTTTCTACAATTGGCTCCCGCGTGTTAGGCGGAAACCACCTCGTGGAAAGTAATCATTTCGATCACACTCCTTTCACAAAGGATTCGCCGGCTTCTTTATTAAACCTCATCGGAGGCCATGTCCTCAAGGGAAGAAATGAGTATACATAATTTCTCCTAGGGCGTGTCTGAAAACTCCGAGGGGAGTAGATTTTAGCGAATTTTTGTTCATGGCAAGGCACTTTTGCGTGAGTTCACCAGGGGTACGTCAAGCGAAAGTAACGTTAGCAAGGGACGAAAAGGCGGTGAAAGATACCCTCAACGAGTTTTCAGACACGGCCTAGAGACTGTTTTAGCCCCCCGGAGGAGACCGGACCAGGATCCCGCTTGCCTCCAGCTCCAGACGGATGAGCCGGGCAAAGGCTGCCGCACCGGGATGGTCGCCGTGGATGCATACCGTCTCTGCGGCCAATGGCACCCGGCTGTCATCCCCTGCGGCAACCGTTCCGCTCCGCACCATATCCAGCACCCGGGCAATGGCCTGGTCCGTACTATGAATAAGGGCACCAGGTTCATGCCGGGGCAACAGACTGCCGTCCGGACGGTAGCCCCGGTCGGCGAAAACCTCAGAGACTGTGGACAATCCCGCCTCTTGACCGGCCCGGATCAGCTGGCTTCCGGCAAGGCCGTACAGCAGGAGCGAGGGGCAGAAATCACGGACTGCCTCAGCCGCTGACTGTGCCAAGGCCGGATCCGCCGCTGCCATGTTGTAGAGAGCCCCATGGAGCTTCACATGATGCAGACGCTCTCCATAGGGCCGCAGAAAGGCCTCTAAGGCCCCCAACTGGTACAGCACGATGTCATAGGCCTCCTCCGGAGATAACCGCAGCTCCCGTCTGCCAAAGCCCTGAAGGTCCGGGAGCCCCGGATGGGCGCCGATTCTGACTCCAAACTCCCGGCACAACCGGACGGTGCGGGCCATAACAGCCGGATCGCCCGCATGGAAGCCGCAGGCGATGTTGGCGGAGGTCACATACGGCAACACGGCGGCATCGTCCCCCATCCGGTACGGCCCGAAGCTTTCGCCCAAATCGCAGTTCAAATCAACGGCTGGTTTACCGCCGGTTTTTTCCGTCATAGTCCCCCGCCTCTCTGGTATTATTCCGCACCAAGCCATTGCCGCAGCGCCGTCTCGAAACGGGCTAGTGCAATGCGGCGCTCCAGGTAAAGTCCCTCTGCTTCCGCCAGATCGATCTCCCGGAAGCGGAGCTGCACGCCTGGGCGCAGCTGGCCCAGCAGCGGCAGATCCACCGCCGCCACTTGGGCGATGCGGGGGTAGCCGCCGGTGGTGCCGCAGTCCGGCAGCAGCACGATGGGCTGGCCGTCCGGCGGCACCTGGACGGCTCCCGGCGCCACCGCTTCCGATACCATGGAAGCGGCGGCCTCTAAGGCAACGGGCGTGCCCGCCAGGCGCACGCCCATGCGGTCAGCCTCGGGCCGCACCGTGTACGGCCCGGCGAAGAAGCGCCGGAGCACCTCCGGCGCGAACCGGGCGGCCTCCGGCCCGCGCACGGCGCGGACCGTTGTGGCCGCCTGCCCCGGCAGCGGCGCGGGCGTTGCCAGCTCCGGCGCCGCTGCAAAAGGTCCCCGCCCGCCGCGGCACCGGCGGAGGCGCGCCATCAGCCGCCGGGCCTGCGGCGGCAGCGGCCCCAAGGGCAGCAGGTCGTCCGCCTGCAGGGGACGGCCTGCCAGCCCGCCTAAGCGGGCACGGGCGTAGGTGCTGCGGCTCGCCAGCACCTCGGGCACGGCGATGCCGCCCGCCACGGCCAACACACCCCGGCACCCGGCGGCAGCGCGCCGGATGGTGA
>JAQSYT010000462.1 GCA_029256065.1 Paenibacillaceae bacterium | reverse complement strand
CTGTGTCCGCGAATGAAGCCAAAACGGGCAAGTTTGAAAAATAGCGGAACCTCGGTCCGCAGGGAATGCGAGTGTAGTGAGTGCGGGGGATTCACTTTGGCAGCCATCCCCTGGCATGTTTCAAAGTAACCGCAAACGCTACTGCAGGAGGGATGGAACGGTGTGCATAATCTGCCTGCCCGGAACGCAAGCTACAAGCAACCGATCCATTTTCCGAAAGGGGAAGCTGATGCCATCATGTACAGACGATTGAGCATGATATTGTTTCCGATTGTGACCCTGGCCTTTATTGGGACCGCCATCTGGGGCTATCAGGAGAATCAAGAGAAGAACACGATGCTGATCAAGGCGGAAAACCAGTACCAGCGGGCGTTCCATGATCTGTCCTACCATGTGGAGCAATTGCAGACGGAGCTGGGCAAAACCATGGCTGCCAATTCCACCTCCAATGATTATTACCGGAGAAGCCTGACCAATGTCTGGCGGATTACCAGCCAGGCGCAAAATGAGATTAACCAGCTGCCGCTGACGCTGCTGCCTTTTAACAAAACAGAGGAGTTTTTGTCGAATATCGCCAATTTCACCTACCGAACCGCTGTCCGGGATCTGACTAAGAAGCCGATGACGACAGAGGAGCAGAAGACCCTTCAGACCTTGTATGATCACGCCAATGAGATTAACGGCGAGCTCCAGCAGGTGCAGGGCAAGGTGCTGTCCGAAAACCTCAGGTGGATGGATGTGGAGATCGCCCTGGCCACTCAGGAAAAGCAGATGGACAATACCATTGTGGACGGCTTCATGACTGTGGACAAAAAGGTATCCGAATACGAGGAGCTGGATTGGGGACCCTCCATGGCCTCTACCTTCCAGAAGCGCAGCTATAACGCGCTGCCGGGGTTGGACATCAATGCGGAGGAAGCCAAGCAGAAGGCGGCGCAGTTCCTCCAGCTGCCTGACGGAACCGGGGAGCTGCAGGTAGTGGAGAATGGAGAGGGAACTGAATTCAGCAGCTTCAGCGTAAAGGGCAAAAACCCGTATTCCGGCCAGGATATGCAGCTGGATGTCTCCAAAAAAGGCGGCCACATCATCTATTACATGTCCTCCCGGACTGTCGATGAACGGAATCTGGACCTGAAGGGTGCACAGGATGCCGCGGCAGATTTTTTGGCGGCCCATGGCTATGAATCCATGATCCCGGTGAACTACGACGAGTATGCCAACACTGCTACCTTTACGTTTGCCAGGAAGGAAGGGGACATCATCGTCTACCCTGAAAAAACGGTGGTCAAGGTGGCGCTTGACAATGCGGAGGTAACGGGTCTGCAGGCGGCAGACTACATTTATGAGCACAAGAGCAGGAACTTCCCCAAGCCTGCACTGTCCGTTGAGGAAGCGAGAAAGGATGTAAACCCGTCCCTGAAGGTGGATTCTGTAGCCCAAGCCTGGATCCGCAATGATCTGGACGATGAAGTATTGTGCTATGAATTTGCCGGGAAAATGAATGACTCCATGTACAAAATCTATATCAGCGCGGAAACCGGGCTGGAGGAAAAGGTGGAGGCATTTAAAGAGGTGCAGCAAGGGGCCTGATTCCCCGGATAGACCGAATGCCGGAGAGACTCAACTCCCAGCTTCCCTGCCGTATGGCGGGGAGGCTTTTGGCATTCTTTTGAAGGAAGCGGCTTATGAAAAAATAGGACTGGCCTTGTCCGGCATTAATGTTATAATTCCTATTAGACAAACGGGTAAGGAATAGATGAGGAGGCAAACCCTTCATGCTCCCCAAAATCAACCAGGTCCTGCACATCCAGATTAATTCGATTGATGAGGATGAATCCATGCAGGAGTACAAATCAAGGATCTCCGATATGACGGAGGAGTATATTGAAATTGAAGTGCCCATGAACGAACGCACCGGGCGGCTGAAGCGTTTTTTTCAGGGGGACGAGCTGTCGATTTATTTCCTGACGGAAGGCGGCATGAAGAACTTCTTCATGAGTACGGTACTGGGCATCCGGGATAATGAATTCCGTACGGTGCTGATCAAAAAGCCGGCTGCCGAATCCATTACCAAGATCCAGCGGCGGAGCTTTCTCCGTGTGCCGGCGGAGCTGGATATTGCGGCGAGTCTCGGGGAACAGGTGAGGTTTACGGGAGTAACCGATGATGTGGGCGGAGGCGGAGCTTCGTTTATATGCGAGGGCAATATTCCCGTCAAGGTAGGGGATGCCTTATCCTGCTGGCTGCTTCTGGGCTCGCGTAACATCAAGCCGGAGCACATTCCCTTCAAGGGGGAGGTAGTGCGGATTAAGGCGCTGGAAACGGGCAAGCAGCAGGTCATGATGCAATTCTCGGAGATTACGGATAAAGACCGCCAGAAGGTGATCCGCTTCTGCTTCGAACGGCAGCTGGAAATCCGGAAGAATTAGGATAATCCCTGCAGTGGTTGGAAATAATGCATGTCGTGTACTCTTGTTGGAGGTGCGGCAGACATGAAAAAACCGGCCTATGAGGAAATGTTTAAAGCCTTCTCTGCTGTAGTGGAAAAAAAACTCATACATATCGCCGCCGTACTGGCGGTTCTACTGCTATTGTCGCAGCTCCTTCTGCAAATCCCGGCAGTGCGGCACGCTCTCTTGCGGGTGGAAAGACTGGAAGGAACCCCCTTCCCCGTCAACAAGGAGCAGAAATAAAAAATCCGCATCGATTTCTTCAGACGCAGAAAAAAACTATAGCAGCTTTTGCATAAATAAGAGTTTCTATGGTATAATTTTCAACGTTCGCAGGCGCGGCCTGCTTTTTGCGTTTTTTCTAATCTCGGGCACGCTCTTCTTGGGGCGGTAGTCCCGATTTACGGGTAAACGTGTGGCGACAAAGGCCGCCGCCAGGCGTTTATCCTCGCTATTGGGGGGCCGAGGCTTTTGGGGAAATTCAATGTTGCGCTGGATGGTCCGGCAGGAGCCGGGAAAAGCACGGTTGCCCGCATGGTAGCCAAAGAGCTGGGATATGTGTATGTGGATACGGGCGCGATGTACCGGGCAATCACCTGGAAAGCTCTTCATGAGGGCATCCCTCTGGAGGATCTGACCGTCATTGCCGGGATGACCGGCTCCACCCATATTGAGCTCCTGCCCGGCTTGGCCGGTCAGACCGTATTGGTGGATGGCCAGGATGTGACCGAGCGTATCCGCTCTGCGGAAATCAATCTTCATGTCTCGCATATAGCGGCAATCCCGGACGTCCGGGAGAAGCTGGTCAGCATGCAGAAGTCCATGGCCGCCTCCAAGGGTGTAGTCATGGATGGCCGGGATATCGGGACAAGCGTCCTTCCCGATGCCGAGGTGAAGGTATTCCTGACGGCCAGCGCCCGCAAACGG
>JAQSYT010000461.1 GCA_029256065.1 Paenibacillaceae bacterium | reverse complement strand
TTCAGCGAATTCTGCAGAGTACGGATAATATGCTGCTGTCCCACCACATCCCCGAAAAGCTGGGGCCTCCACGTGCGGTACAACGCTTTATGAGCCATGGTTTCCTCTCCGTTTCCGTTAGCGGCCCCGCCTGTAAGACAGCCGGGCCCCGCAGTCATTCGTCCCTCCATTATATCACAGGGAACGGCTCTTCTTCCAGAAAGCCTCCGGTAATTGCCCATTCACATGGACGCAGAAGAAGACCGGCGCCTTCTTCGCGGCAGTCGGCCTTCCTTTTTGGGAATAGATAATGCTTACAATTATGTATTCACCTAAATAATAACAGATTCAGGGTATAGGTATACTTAATGTAAAGGTCGTGCCAAAACCCTTGGAGGAAACCCGGATAATACCGCCGATGTCATGAATGATCCGTTGGCAGACCGATAAGCCCAGACCGGTTCCATTTGGTTTGGTAGTAAAAAACGGATCAAAAATTTTGTCCACCACAAAATGGGGGATGCCCGGACCTGTATCGTGGATATCAATCAGAAGCTTGTTTTCTTGAATATCCCTCTTCACCTGCACGGTCAAGACGCCTTCACTGGACATAGCTTCAATCCCGTTTTTGCTGATGTTCAGGAAGACCTGCTTAAGCATCTCCCGGTCCGCGATCACCCGGGGAAGCCCGTCCGCTACAAGCTGCTGTACGGTAATATTGTGCAAGGTGGCCTCACTATGTATGATCGGCATAATCTCCTTCAGCACCAAAGGAATATCCACCAGCTCGTAATTGACATTTTTGCGCTTGCTTAGAAGCAGAAACTCGTTCACCAGCTCATTAATCCGGTCGATTTCCATCAGCATGATGTCGGCGTAGCTCTTTTCCTTGTCCATCTCCTTCTCGATGAAGGTGTTGCGGAACATCTGCAGGAAGCCCTTAATAGACGTAAGCGGGTTGCGGATCTCATGGGCCGTACCCGCAGCAATCTGTCCGATCATGGATAGCCGGTCATTGCGCTGCACCTGCTCCTCCAGCGAGCGAAGATTGGTCACATCCTTGAAGGTCACATAGCCGCCCTGAGTGCGTCCGGCATGATCCCGCAGAATATTGGAGTCCACCAAAAGCTCAAACCGTTCGTTGTTGCTGGTCCAGGACAAGGCATGGTTGCGGTAAAGAATCCCCTCAAAAATGCCCTTCGGCATGGGCTGATGTTCCTCGGGAAGCTCCTGAAAAATCTCAGCCAGCGGCTTGTTGATAACCCTGCCCCGCTCAATCCCGAATATTCGGCAGGCCATATCGCTAATGTCGATAAGCTTGTAATCCGTATCAAATAAAAGCACGCCCAAATTAATGTCCTGCAGGAGTGTCCCTGCAAACTGCTGCAGCAGGTTCAAATCGTCCTCCGGCTTCAGATCATGCAGGTGGAGCATGGTGAATTCCCCTCTGTCCGGCCCTGTGAGCTTCCCCTGAAAATAACGGCTGGTTATCATCCTTCCCGCGTAGTCCCGCAGCAGCATCAGCTGGCCTTGCTCAAACTCGCAGCCATCCGTTATGGACGGCCTCTCCATGAAATGGCTGACATCTTCCCCGAGTATCTGGCTCTGTGTATACCCTGTCATCTCTAAGAATACCCGGTTGCAGCAGTACAGGCAGTTGTTTCCGTCAATTACGGCTACGGCATGCTTATACAATTGATCTAAATAGTGTTGGAGCTTCTCCTCTGATATGGCGTAGTAAATCAAGGCCTCTTGCATAAGATCGTACACCCCCCTGCTATATTGACAGCAGCTAAGCCAATTTTATCACGTTCGGAGTTTGACAATTTATAGAGTTCTCTTCATAATGACAATTTCCTTCTATTGCCAAATCAATTTTTCAAAAAGCCAGAATTAAATAAATAAAAAGCACTCCTAAATGGAGTGCTTGATGATTCCGAGTATAAAAGTAGAAACCGTGCACCTGTCCTCGGGCAGGCAATCCGGGCGGAACACCTGTCGTTGGCTCAGGCTAGGCTACCCTCCGGCACATGAAAAATCTCGCTTACGGCTGCTTCCTTCCGGACCTGACCGGGTTCACAAGTATCCATTGCGGAGGACCCGGCCGTCAACACTACGTGCAGACGTCAGACCCCACATTACAAGACCTCAAACAGGAATTCAACCCCGCTATAGCGGATTGCGGGTTACAGGGCGCCGCTACCTCCCCATCTAGCACGGTATTGATAAGTATAGCGGATTCGCAGGATGAACGCAACTGTCCGCAGGAATTGGCATCGCATTAAAAAATATGATTCTTTTCCACCGATACCCTGACCTCATATTGAGGCAGCAGATCCTCCAGTATTTCTTGGGCAGCACTGCGGATCCGCATGGATTCTTCTATATCTATCTCTTTGCCCAAGTGAAGTGTAATAAAAGCGGTAAGGCCGTTAAACAGCACCGACGAATCCGTTATTCCAGGAATACGGGCAATCGCTTCCTTCAGGGTTTTCGCATCCGATGCATAGGAGCCTGGAGGGAGAGATGCGGCAGATCCGGCAGCAGCTTCAACAGGTGAAGCACCGCGGCTGTAAATCCGGACCGTGCTTTCTCCTGATCCGGCGCCGCAAGCGTTTAATAAAACAGCAGCCAGCAGCAGACAGCAGAAGGCGGGGATAGGCTTAATGAACATAAAAACACCTCCTCAGAGCTTAGAATAGCCCCGGGAGGTGCGCTTATTCGTTCCAACCGCAGGAAAATAACGGAAGGCTTAGATGCCGTATTTCTTCTTGAACTTATCTACACGACCGCCAACATCGATAAACTTCTGCTTACCGGTGTAGAAAGGATGGCAGTTGGAGCAGATTTCGACGCGAAGGTTTTGCTTTACGGAGCCGGATTCAAAGGTGTTGCCGCATGCGCAGGTCACCGTGGTTGCATAATACTTCGGATGAATTGCTTCTTTCATGATCTTTCACCTCTTTCTGCCCTGGTTCCTCATTAGGGGAGTGTCCACGAACCAGAGTTAAATTGACACATAGCGGTATTGTAGCACAGACCCTTTTGGGAAAGCAACTGTTTTTCGGGACAAGGATAGGGATGCAAAAAATTAAAAGAATATTTATTTTGACAGTAACTTTCATTTGATATAGTATGTCAATATTAAACGGAAAGGGATGATAAAAATGGTTTTACAGAACAACAGCAGGTGGTGGGTGCTCTTCTCCCTGAGCCTGGGGCTCATGGCCGTCAGCCTGGATACGACAGTTCTGAGGCGGAAACAGCTGCTGCTCGGCGCCCTTCTTCTGTTCGGGGCCGCATCCGCCTCCTGTGCAGCCGCAAGTACTCCGGGCATGCTCATCGGCATGCGCGCTTTTCTCGGACTGGGGGCGGCATTCCTGATTCCCCTCTCCATCTCGGTGCTGCCCGTCCTGTTCAAGGGGGAGGAAAGAACCCGGGCCATGATGATCTGGATGACGGTGAACATGCTGGGAATTCCGTTAGGCCCTCTTTTGGGCGGATACTTGCTGAAGCATTACCACTGGAGCGCCGTATTCCTGATTAATCTTCCTCTGATCGCAATTGCCATCATTGCAGTCGCTCTTCTTATGCCTGAGTCACACAGTGAGCACCGGCCCAAGCCGGATCCCGCCGGAGTTATCCTCTCCAGCTCAGGACTGGCGGCCGTCACCTATGGCTTTATCCGCTCAGGCGAACAAGGCTGGGGCGACAGCGCAGCCTGGCTGGCTATTGCGGGAGGCATCCTGCTGCTAATTGTGCTATTTCTGTGGGAGTGCAGGGC
>JAQSYT010000460.1 GCA_029256065.1 Paenibacillaceae bacterium | reverse complement strand
TGCATATTGGAATGCCGACGGCTTCTGCGCCGAGAAGGCATCCGACAACATTACCTACAACCGCTGCACCGCCTTCGGCAATACGGACGGAGGCTGGGACGTCAAATCCTACAACACCTACCTCAACGACTGCGTGTCGTATGGCAACAAGCGGGCATACCGCTTCTGGTCAGGAGGCGAGGCAGTGGTGCGAAACAGCGTGGGCTACAACTCGGTTGAGCCCGGCGGCATGGCTACAGCCTGCGGCGTGTGGGCAGGAATCCAGAATGGCGTGCCCGCCAATGTCTTTCTCTACAACAGCGAGATCTTCAATAATGCAGGGCCGGAGCTCAGGGTAGAAGGCGGTAATATTGTCTGCACCGATTGTATTGTATCTGAAGGGCGGCAGGTAACGGAGGAATTCACCTCTATTGATCCTGTGAAGCAGGGCAGCATTACGCTGACAGACACCATGGAATATTATCCCGGCGCCCCTGGCACCAACCCCCAGGCGCTGCTAAAAGATCTCGCTGTAACTCCGGGCAGCCTTGCCTTCTCCCCAGAAACCGTCACCTATACGGTCTACGCAGCAAGCGGCACCGCATCCGTACAAGTAAATGCAGCTGCGGCTTCCATGGTGATTCAGGACCTGCTGGTCAATGGAGCCTCCACAGCCTCCGGCTCGGCCCGCATCATTCCGTTAGCACCCGGAGCCAATGACATCACCATCGAGGTGGTGGCCTTTGACGGCACGCGGGAAACGTATCTTATCCGTGTGATCCGGTAGCTTCGATTCCGTCAGAAAAAGCCGCTGTGCAGGCCAATTGGGCCATGCATAACGGCTTCTTTTTTGTTGCTTATTCTACGCCCGCCGAGCCGAATCCTTCCACTCCGCATCCGCCGGAGGAAGCTCGTCACCCAACGTGAGATAAATCCGGTCCACGCGGAGCTGCGACTTCCTTGCCAGGATGGAGAGGACATGCTCGCCTGCGGACAGCTCCAGCTTGGACAGGAAGCACCAGTAGTACACATATGCGGTGTTGTACGTATGGTGGTTGCCCTTCCGGGGCTGCTCCTCAAGCGGCCTTGCTGCCCCGTCCAGCGCCAGATAGCAGGAATCCGACTGGTTGTTATAGTGCCTCATGTGCAGCCAGACCCGGTATTGGCCGGGAGCGCTGATATTCACACGGTAATGCATGCCTGGAGCCGCCTCCGGGTTCTCCCAGAGGATGCCGGGTGGCGCCACATGCATGGCAAAGCCTGTGTGTCCGTTGGTTTCCGCCTGCAGATGGCTCCACGACAGGCCGCTGCCATCCGCAGCATCAGTCAGGTAAGCGCCGGCGGTATTGGCCAGCGCATATTCCGCTTCAATGGCCACGATGCCGCCCGACTCCATAAAGTTGCCGGAACCAAATTCCCGGATGATATCCTTGGGGCCTCCGGCTTTCCCCAGCTCCGCATACCGTGCGGCGCCGAGCTTTTGCTGGGGCACTTTTTCTACCGGGATGAAGGTGATGTCCTTAATCCTGTTGTATGCGGGAGAGACATACAGCGCATCCGGCAGTGGGATGTCCCCGGACTCTGTCCGGTAAAACTCCCGGCACAGCCGGTCCAATCCGGCCAAATCCAAAACAGGGCCTTCGGTGCCGTATTCCACCGCCGGCACTTCCGTATGGGTGCTGGGCACAGGTCCAAGCTGGGTAGCTTTCCGTGCGCTTGTATAGAGCACCAGCTTGCTGACGGTGACATAGGGATCCACCATAAACAGCTTCAAGCTGTGGGCACCCGCAGACAAGGCTGGCAGCTGCACCGCCAGCTTTTCCCCATTATTAAAGACGCTGTCCTTCCATTGGCCTGTCCATTCATCCCGGGTTTCCGACTCCACCATTATGGGGGTATGGCCGTCCACGCCGATTCCGAAGCGAATCCGGCCGGTGGAGTTCAAGGTCAGATTCCGGTGAATCTCCAGCATATGGCTTCCTTCATGACGGAGGAAAAAGTCATATTTCAGCCGCGGCTGCTCCGCCAGCTCCCCTTCCAGGGGGTGCAAGTCAGGCAGCCATGCCATAACAGCGGCTCCTTCATGTCTGCCCAGTCCGGGAACCGTAACCCAAACGGGACCGCCGGTGACCGAGGATCTGGCAAATTCTGCAGCAGGTATGGAGACAGCGCCATCGGACTCCACGTAGCCTGAGAAGCCCTCCGGAAGGGCCACAGCCTCCTCCACCCGGACAGGGATAGAAACTGCGGCGCCATTCCGTTGATCATGAACGGTTATAACAGCTTCCTTGCCGGAGTAGTTAGCGGGATCGTCCACGGTTACCAGAATCCGCTTCTCGGTCTGCACAATACCTTCCGCTTCGGAAACGGTGATCCATTCCGACCCGGCTCCCTCCACCGTAATCGAGAAGGGGATGCTGCCCGCACCCTGATTCCCCAGCTCAATCCACTTCTGCCTGCGGCCGCAGGGGGAGAACAACAGCACTTCTGCCTCATTCCACAAGCTGACCCGCAAGCCGCTGCCTTCAATGCGCAAGGCTGGTTTTCTGGCAGGGAACATAGCCGTGGGAGGAGGCGGGAAGTTCTCCGGCGTCATAATACCGTCCCATTTGCCGCCTGACATAATTTTGTTATAGAAATGGATCATGCTTCTTTTGCAGTCCAGCATTCTGGCGGAGAGCTCCGAATACTCATCGGCCGCCTGCATGTTGCCGCGCTCACAGGAGAGCACGCTCCGGTCCCCATAATAGAACTCCAGGTTGGTAAAATAGGAGGCATGGATTTTCATCAGGAACAGTTGGAAGAAGGCGTCCCGCTCCTCCGCGGGCAGGCTTTCCAGAATGGCGTTCCCCCGGTTGAAAATCTCCTCCAGCTGCGCCAGCCTCCGGCCCGCTTCATCGCCGTATGCCGTCTGGGAGAAAACATCCGAGTTCATATGCTCGATTTTCCGTACATTGGTAATCTGGGCGAAGCTTTCATAGAGCTCAGCGGCTTCTTCTCCGTGCTGTCCGGTGAAATTGGCATCGATCCAATGGCGGGTAAACGCAGACGCATCCTTGGTGATACCCGTTTCCTTGTCCGCCTCCCAGCCGTACCGCAGGAAATACTCCATATCCTGCTCCACCGGCTTAAGTCCGCCGATGTTCAGCACCCAAAGCTTGCGGATGCCGGAGGCATAGGACTTCCTCAGCTCATTGCCCGTATGGGCCAAAGGTGTGGAGTTAATGAACAGATAGCTCATGGCCGAGCCCGGGTGGGCCCAATAGGAGCTGTGGAAATACAAGCCGTTCCCGCCCTTGCGGCTCCGTTCCGCCTCATTGGGGTAGCGCCGCATATGCCCGAAGTTATCGTTGGCCCATACCAGAGTCATATCCTCCGGCAGCTCCAGGCCCTGGTCATACAGC
>JAQSYT010000459.1 GCA_029256065.1 Paenibacillaceae bacterium | reverse complement strand
GGTGCTTCCCGGCATGCGCAGCCAGTTGAATGTCAGCTCCTTCCAGGTCAGTCTGATCATCACCGTATATTCCGTTGTGGCGATCTTTCTGATTCCGGTGGCAGGCTTCCTGTCCGACCGCTTCGGCCGGAAGAAGGTCATCCTGCCCAGTCTGATCCTTACAGCTCTGGGGGGGCTTTTGTGCGGGATAGCCTCTGTATGGTTCGAACAGGCCTACCTTTGGATCTTGGTGGGCAGGTTTATTCAAGGCATCGGCGCGGCAGGGGCGTTTCCCATTGTTATGCCGCTGGTGGGGGATATGTTTCAGGATGAAGCCCAGGTCAGCGCAGGCTTGGGTATCATCGAGACCTCCAATACCTTCGGCAAGGTGCTTAGCCCCATTCTGGGCTCTCTGCTGGCCGCCATCGTCTGGTACGCCCCTTTTTGGGCCATCCCGGTCCTGTGTGCAGTCTCTCTTGTGATGGTCTGGTTTATGGTCAAGGTACCCAAGAAGCAGCAGGAGAAGCCTCCCGGCATTTCGGAATTTTTCAAATCGGTAAAGTCTTTGTTCCGGCAAAAAGGGCGTTGGCTGTATGCCATCTTCGCACTGGGCGGCATCTGCATGTTTACGATTTTCGGCACCCTCTTCTATCTGTCGCAAATGCTGGAGGATGAGCACGGGATGCACGGGGTGCTGAAGGGAGGGATGCTGGCCATTCCTACAGCAGCGTTATGCGCCTGCTCCTTCGGGACGGGAAAGCTGATCGGCAACCACAAGAAACGGATGAAATGGTTCAACTTGGCCGGGGTGGTTCTCCTCTCCGCCGCTACGCTGGCTTGCGCATGGTTCGGCGAAGCCTCCCTCCTGCTGGATATGGTGCTGATCTCGTTAAGCTCCGCCGGTGTGGGGATTGCCCTGCCCTGCCTGGATGCCTTTATTACGGAGGGCATTGAGAAGGAACAGCGGGGTACTGTCACCTCCTTCTACAGCAGCATGCGCTTCATCGGCGTCGCGGCAGGGCCCCCGGTAGCCTCCGTTATGCTGAAGCCCTCCGCCGGACCCTTTTTTTATCTCGCCGCCGGGTTGGGAAGCATCGGGATTCTGCTTTCTGCTTTCGCCCTTAGACCTAAGGAGGACCAGGCGGCAGAAAGCTGATGGAAAGGAAAAAACTCCAGAGACTCTGGAGTTTTTTTGCATATAATGACATACTGTCGTCTTGACGGATTTCCAGGCAGGTGCTACTGTTGATTTAAAATGACATACTGTCATTTTAAATCAACAGGCCAATTTTCTTAATGAAGGGGATCCGATTATGGAAAATCCGAAATCCGCGCCGCTGGCTCCGTTAGAGGTGATGCAGTGGCCGAAACATACTATCGCGGCAGGCTATCGCCATACGGTCGGTCTTAACCCGGACGGCACGGTGACAGCTGTGGGCGATAACAAACATGGCCAATGTGAGGTTAGCGGCTGGTGCGATATGGCAGCAGTTGCGGCAGGGAATGCCCACATTGGCAGTTCTCATACCATCGGGCTGAAAGCGAACGGAACGGTGGCGGCTGCGGGCTGGAATAAGTATGGCCAATGCGATGTAAGCGGCTGGTGCGATATCATGGCGGTTGTAGCGGGTTGGCGCCGTACCGTCGGGCTTCAATCGGATGGTACGGTGGTGGCTGTGGGCCGGAATAACGAAGGCCAATGCAATATAAGCGGGTGGCGCGATATCGTCGCAGTTGCAGCAGGCTGCGCATTTACGCTTGGCCTGAAATCGGACGGGACAGTGGTGGCTGCGGGGGATAATCAAAGCGGCCAATGCGATACAAGCGGTTGGCGCGGCATTGAGCTGCCCGGCAATTCATTTCGATAGGGAGGCTTCACATGCCGAAGGTTACTCCGGATTATACCGCAACAAAAAAAAGCCTCATTCTCGATTGCGCCCATGAGGTGTTCCGGGAAAAGCCGCTTTACCAAATCACCATGCGCGACATCATTGCCAAAACCGGCTTCAGCCAAGGTACTATTTACCGTTATTACGCCAATGTGGACGAGATTTTCTTGGACGCCGTCAATGCCTATACTCCAGCCCGTTCCTTGGAAGCCCGTTTGGCAGACCTTATAGCTTCCGGCATAACGGCAGGTGGGGCGGTGTACGGCTGCATGACCGCGATGGGCGGCTATATAGAGGAGCTGCAGCAGACGGTAGGCGGCAAAATGCTGTTTGGCCTTCTGGTGCTGTATGCTTTTGACCGGCAAAAGCAAGAGTCCCTGATTGCCAGGCTGCAGTTCAGGCAGAACCTGGAGGCTGCCCAGCTCCTCATCATCGGATACATCGGGCAGCAGATTGATAAGGGAATTTTCCGGCCTGTTATTCCCCTGGAAGCCATCATCCGGTTTACCCAAGCCTCCATTGACGGAATCTCTACCAGTACGGCCATCCAGTCTATGGAGAGCAGCGGCAGCACCTGTATTTCCGAAATGTTCGAAACGCTGGCAAAATCGGTGCTCTATTTCCTGGGCGCAAAGGAGGAGTAGCGGATGATCGAGAAGCGGGAGCAAAGCGGAATTTTGCGTTTTCTGGGGCTTGCCTTTCTGATTGCCTGGGGTATTGAAGCTGTTATTATCGCAGGGGAACGGCTGGGAATTCTTCATCCGGCCTTCATTTATTTGTTTATCGGCTTCGGTGCGGGGTTTGCGCCGGCTTATGCCGTGTATATTCTTTACAGAACGGAACACAAAACAGGCTGTCTCAAGAATTTCCTAAGACCCGCCTTGCGGTCTCCCAATACCAAAAAGACGGCATGGATTACCGCCCTTTTGATGGGAAGCCAGCTGATTGTCAATATGATCAGCGAGGAGTACAGTGGCAGCCCCTGGTACTTCTTCCTGCTCCTTATCCCCGTAATGGTTGTCGGCGGCGGAGTGGAGGAGCTGGGCTGGCGCGGCTTTTTGCATCCGAGGATGGAGAAGCGGCTGCCCTTTGCCGTATCGGCATTTTTGGTGGGAATCATGTGGGGCTGCTGGCATCTTCCTCTGTGGCTGGTCAGGACCGCAAGCCAATCCGACATGAATGTGTGGTCCTTCCTCCTCTACTGTATCACCTTCAGCTATATCCTGGGCCTCTTGTACCGGCTGACCCGGTCAACTGCCGCCTGCATCCTGCTGCATGCCTGGGGCAATGTGCTGCAAGGCATGTTTACCCGGAGCGCATTAATGGAACCTCCCACTGTTCAAATGGCCGTCATTTGGGGGACGGAGATTGTGCTGGCCATTGCTGCGGTTTTCCTTGTTGACCATTTCCGGAACAGAGTCTACCGCTCAGATTTGTTTACCCACCGTTCTTAAGTAAGCGGCCGCTCCTCATACTCAAACGGGGCCTCACAGGAGTAGATGTCATGGAAAAACCCCAGATACGGAATATCGTCCTCCAGGCACTTGATCCGGTAGGACAGTTC
>JAQSYT010000458.1 GCA_029256065.1 Paenibacillaceae bacterium | reverse complement strand
GGCACCGTCACGCTGGGTGTCACCGGAGAATTCTCCGTGGAGGCAATCAGCGTGACCGACTTGGAGGTAAGCTCCCCGCCGAAGCTGCCCTGGAAGGTTACCGGAGCTTTCACATCAGCTGCCACCTGTGTGCTGCCTGTCAACGCAAAGGTAAGTGTGGTTTTTGAATAAGGAGCCACCGTCGCCTGCTGAGACGGAACCGCCAGGCTCCAGCCGCCGTACACTGCACCGCTTACTACACCGCTCATGGATGTGCTGTTGAAATTAAAGACCTCCACCTGAACCTCTGTCTGTGCCGTTTTGTCTAAGAGATAACCCTTGGATTTGGCTTTAACAGCGGTGGCTTCGGGATATTTCTGGGTCAGCACCACCCGCTCCGCCACTGTCAGCTCAGGCGCATGGGGCACAGGTGCTCCAAACACCGGGGTTGACAAGCCCGGATAATGTCCTGCGATCCGCAGGTAATGCACATCCGGACCAGACGTCAGATTATAGGTGCCTCCTGAAGAGGTTAATACCTGCTCATGACCCATAATGTCCGTCAAAAGCGCCTGCCCGCTGCCAGCCTCCAGGGTGAAGGGCTGCTCCGTTTCGCTCCAATAAGCCGCTACACTGTCTGTTCCGTCCCGGAACACGTAGCTCTTTACCCCCTGGGGCAAGCCGGACAGCTGTCCCATATACACGGCCTCACCCAAAGCATAAGTCATGGCCGCTTGCGCGTTAATGGAGGCGTAGGGGGTTCCCCTGGAAGAGAAGCTTCCCCAGGACATGCCGTTTTCCAGATAATGCGGGAAGACAAACCAGAAGTGCTTATCCACGCCGGAGGCGATGGACTGAATAGTCGAGGAGGCCAAATAACGGGCGTGCATCCTCAGCTGGTCATCGGTTAAGGTTTGTGAAGCGTCTGCGAATTTCTGCGACATACCGGCTTCCGTCACATAAGCAGGCTTTTCCCCCAGACCGTAGCCCTGGATAAATTCCGTATGGGCCGCGAAGGACGGCGGCACATCCGGCACCAGAATACTATCGTTGTCATTGCGGTGGGCATGATAATTGTAGGCATCCATATAGGCAGCCACATCATTCTGCATCAGGAGCTCCACGTAACCGCCAGGCGGATAAGCGATCCCGCCCAGAGCCACTGAGGTGGGCACCCCGGAATCTCTGGCTGCTATCGTGGTTGCCTTCAGGAAGGCGGCATACTGGTCTGCTGTTTCGCCTTCTGCCGTATACTGGATATCCGGCTCATTCCAGAATTCCCAGTCCGACTGGGTGCCGAAATGCTGAACTGAGGCTTTCGCCAGATTATAGGCATCCAGAGGATTTCGGGGTAAATTTTTGCCGGTATCCTTGGACCAAACCGGAGCAATATGGTTCAGCTCCAGCACCCGGATGCCATTGTCGGCATAGGCCTCATTGTAGGGGTCATACTTGCTGAAATCATACACGCCGCTGGTTGGGCTTACCGAATTCCAGTGCATCCGCTCCCGGACGTAATCCACCCCGGTGAGCCGCACCGCCCGTGCATACTGCTCCGCTTCCGCAGCAGGAATCAGAGAGCCGCCCGCCACATCCAGGGCAAACGGAGAGACTTCAATATTACGCCGCTCCGAGTCATTCATCACCACAGACAGGTATTCCTGAACGGGGACTCCATTCTGATCCGCTTCAGCCTTGATGGTATAATGCCCCCGCTCCAAGCCGGTCAACTCGAAGGTGTATGCGGGCACATTGGTGCTAAACGTGAGGCTGTTCTGCGATACAACATTCCCGTTGTAATCCTCTACCCGGTAGCTCAGGCTATGGCCCAAGCTGGCAGAGTCGGTGAAATGGACCGTGACCTGCTTTTGATCTGCTTCCTCAAACAGGTTATTTGCCCCATTGGTGCTGATTTTGTTTAGTCCCCAGGGAAGTTTGGTCAGCTCCAGATAATCCAGAAAAAAATAAACCCGTGCATCGCTTTGCCTGCCGGTCAGAACACGGAAGGAGATGGTATTCACCCCTTCCTGCAAGGTCACCGGATTCAACTGGTACTTGTAGAAGAGGTTCACCGGTGTGCTGATTTGTCCAGTCTTCACGGCGATGGAGGCATTCACATCCATGTAATCTCCATTGTTGATCTTTATCTGATAGGGCGACACATGATTCATGGCCAGTGGGGAAGCCATGATTTCAAGTCCGTAGGTTCCGGGTGCAGGAACAGACACCTGGTATTCGGCAATATATCCGCCTGCCGGTATTGGGGCTCCTGCTGCGCTTTTGAAGAATAAGAAATCATTGCCGGAAAGCTCCGTACTGGTTCCACGCAGGCTATCCCGCTCCGCTTTGGCTACAGGAGTCTGATTGACGGAGGTGTATTGCTCCCCCTCCACACGCAGCACTGCCGTAGTTTCTGCGGTTGCGGGGGCGGCAGCCCTTACTAATGGAACCGCTTGCAAAAACAGCAAAGCCATCATTACCCATACCATTGTTCTTGAAAATCCCTTTTTCAATCCCTATCCCTCCCCAGGGTTTGTTGGGAACAGCTTTTACCGGGGCCATTCCCAATGCTTCAGATCCCGGCTCCAGGCAATACCGATGGAAGCATATGTATCGAACAGCACACGCTCATCCTCCGGTCCGCTGCCATGGAAAAACATAACAAATGCCTCCACTCCTTGCACATCACGCAGATCCAATACAAATGCGGCAGTCAATCTGCCTCCCGCCCACCCCCAATCCTTTTGTCCCAGAGTAATCAAGCCAGCGTCATCCTGCCAATGCAGCAAATCCCGGGAACGTTTGACGCCAATGCCGTTTTCCGGGGAATGGAACATCACATACTCATCGTTATGCGGGAGAATACATACATTCTCACCTGCATCCTCCCTACCGCAATAGGTCCAGCTCCGGAAGTCCTCCGTTTTGGACATGCTGACACCGTTTTGTTTATAGAAGCAGAACCATTCGCCGGGTTTGGCCGCATTCTCCACAAGATAAGGGTCAATCATCCGTCCCATATCCTCTTCAGCCACTTGCGCGCCTTTGACACGCAGCAGCTCCGGTTCGCTCCAAACAAATAAATCCCGGCTTTCCATCATCCAAATCCGGCTGTTGTGATTGCCGTACTTCTCGCCGTTGGGGCGGGGATAGGTTTGCAGGCACATGAGCCAACGGCCGTCAAACCGGATGATGTTGCCGGGACTGGAATAATTCAGACTGCGGTCCCTGGCTGTCAATATACAGGGCTCGCTCCAGGTGCATAAATCTGTGCTTTCACTTACAGCCGTATACAAATAAACAGAACCGTCGGCTTCCGTTTCCACCAGAGTGTAGAAAAGCCGGATTATGCCGTTATGGTAAACCGCACAAGGATCCCGGAATGCCCGCCGGTGATCCCCCCGTAATAAAACCGGTGACGGAATATGCGCCAGATTCACAGTAAATTCCTCCGT
>JAQSYT010000083.1 GCA_029256065.1 Paenibacillaceae bacterium | reverse complement strand
GGGCTTAACCACAAGAGTTGGCGCAAGCTACACTCACTTCGCAGCAAGAACAAGAGGTTTCGGTGACCTCGTTTCGCATCCGGTTTTCAGGGCGCAAGCACTGTAATCCATTTGGGGCCTTAGCTCAGCTGGGAGAGCGCATCGCTGGCAGCGATGAGGTCAGGGGTTCGATCCCCCTAGGCTCCATATACATAAGGCCCGTTGGTCAAGTGGTTAAGACACCTCCCTTTCACGGAGGTAACAGGGGTTCGAGTCCCCTACGGGTCACCATATTTATGAACGCTTAGCTCAGCTGGGAGAGCACTACCTTGACAGGGTAGGGGTCAGCGGTTCGAACCCGTTAGCGTTCACCATACTACGACGCGGGGTGGAGCAGCCCGGTAGCTCGTCGGGCTCATAACCCGAAGGCCGCAGGTTCAAATCCTGCCCCCGCAATAAGGTACCCCACAAAGTGGAGAAGCTGATGAAGCGGATTCCAAATCCTTTGCAGGGAGCCCCAAAACTTTTTGCTGCGGAGCCGTGGTGTAGAGGCCTAACATGCCTGCCTGTCACGCAGGAGACCGCGAGTTCGAATCTCGTCGGCTCCGCCATTTTTAACTTCATATGCGGTCGTGGCGGAATTGGCAGACGCGCTAGATTCAGGTTCTAGTGGTGTAACAGCCGTGGAGGTTCGAGTCCTCTCGACCGCACTACAAGCAGTAAGGGCTTCAGCATTTCGCTGAGGCCCTTTTGCTATTTCATCACAGTCTCTTAACCGGTTTTTCGTTCAATTCGCAGGAAAATCATTAGATGCTATGCTAAAATCATGAATAGCTGCTAAAAACCTGATCAACTCACAGGGATTATATAGGCAAGGAGGGCATGCTGATGAAATACCGTGAATTTGGTTCTACCGGCTGGAGGGTATCGGCTCTGGGGTTTGGAGCCATGAACCTCCCCGGCGTGCCGTATGAGCAGGCGCATGCCGCGTTAAATGAGGCATTGGATCTGGGCATTAATTATATCGATACGGCGGCCGGGTACCGCAATAGTGAGGAGATCATCGGACAAGCCATTTCCCATAGGCGAAAGGAATTTTTCCTGGCCACCAAGACGGCACAACGGGATTACGCCGGAGCCAAAGCGGAAATCGAGCGTAGCCTGGAACGGATGAGAACCGGTACTATCGATCTGCTGCAGATTCATTATGTGAACTATCCCCAGGAGTATAACGCGGCAATGGCGGAGGACGGCGCCTATCAGGCTGCTCTTGCAGCCAAACGGGAGGGAAAGGTCCGGTTTATCGGCATAACGGGGCACCGCCCCGAGCTGTTGGCCCGCTGGGTCCGTTCAGGCCGTTTCGATACGACCCTGTTTCACCTGAACCTGGGCCAGCCCTTCGCAGTAAGTGACCTGATCCCCACGTTGTCCGAGCTTGGGATGGGCAGGGTGGCCATGAAGCCGTTGTCGGGAGGGTTTTTCCAGCCTGTGGAACGGGCTCTGCGTTACCCGTACAGTCAGGACGTCCATGTTGTCCTGTCGGGAATGTCCAGTGTGGAGGAGGTCCGCCAGAATCTCCAGGCTTTCGAGAAGGAAGTAGAGGAGAAGGAACAGGCGGAGCTGGAGGAGCTGGCAGGACGTTTGGGCGGACATGATTGCCGCCGCTGCAACTATTGCAAGTGTCCGCTGGGGATTCCGATTCCAGATGTGATGATCTCAAGCCGGCTCCGTGATGCCTTTGGCTTACTGCCGAAGGGTGACGGCTTTTATCAGAAGCATAAAGAAAACCTGCTCACCTGCGCGGACTATGAGCCCTGCCGCGAGCAGCCGCTCTGCCAGGAAAAATGCCCCTATCATTTGCCAATGGCCAAGGTGGTGCGGGAGTCCGCAGCTTATTTCTCTTGATTCGGTGAATGAATGGCTATAAAAGGCTTCAGTCTTCAGGCTGAGGCTTTTTGTTTTTCGGGATTTTGGTAAAAGCAGAGAGCTGACACTTGACAAAATTAAATACTCAATGGATAATACTCAACATAGAGTATTAAAGAGGTGAACGATATTGACCAGATTGCTTGTGCTGGAGCTATTGGATGTTCAGCCGATGTCAGGCTATGATATTCAGCAGATGTTTAAGCTTACGGATGCGGAGCGGTGGGGCGGCGTGCTGGTGGGCTCCATCTATCATGCCCTCAAGAAGATGGAGGCGGAGAAGCTGGTTGAGGTGAGCAGCATCGAGCAAACCGGCCACCGGCAAAAGGCGGTCTACCAGATTACAGAGCAGGGCCGCGTGTATCTGAAGCAGCTGGCGCTGGATTCCCTAAAGGCCTCATCCGTCGCCTATCCTTCTACCCTCTACGCGGGACTGTCTTATGTCCATCAGCTGCCCAAGGAGGAAGCCTTGGCAGCGCTGGAGCAGCAAGCAGCAGCGCTGGAGCAGGAGTACCGGAGTCTGGAGCAGGGGCTCCAAGAGAAAGCAGCTGCCCTTGGGGGCGAGCTTCCAGCCATGAGCGGGCTGATCTTCGAGAATATGTTCGCGATTATCCGCCAGCAGCAGGAAACGGTAGCCAAAGCAATTCAGCTGGTGAATGCTTAACCCCATCAATCTTTCTCCATCTTAAGGAGGGGGAAAAAATTTGCCCCAATACTCAACGTTGTATAAATAAAATTGAATAAAGGGAGCGGACGGCTGACCGGGTGATTTTCATCCATGACGGCAGGGTTGCCGCACAGGGAGAGCCGGCTGTGCTCAAGCAGGAGCATGGAGTGGAGCATTTGGATGAGCTGTATCTGAAATTGACAGAGCTTTAAATTCGAATGAAAGGGTGAAGCATCATCATGAAAACCATCTTTCTTTTAACGTTAAAAGCGGCGGTCCGCGACCCCTATTTGCTGTTTTGGTCCATACTCCTGCCTGGGTACAAACAGCCGCCCGGTTCAATCCCTTCCAATGGTTCCTAGACGGGCTGCGCGGCGCGCTGTCTCTTGATCCGGGCGGCTGGCTGGTAAGCTTGGGGCTGCTTGTGATCCTGCTGCTTGCAGCACTGGCTTTGGCTGTCCGGACCTTCCGTTTTTCCGAAGTGTAGCTCGCATACATTTCTTTAACATTTATCGGTTATAATGCTGCTACCAAGAGCTGGCTGGGGGCATGAACATAATGAACGTATTGGTAGTGGAAGATGATCTGCAGCTTAACAAAATTGTATGCGCCTATCTAAACGCCAACGGCTATGCCGCCAAAGGGTGTCTGAACCCGCGGGAAGCCTATGATCTGATGTACAATGCATTGTATGATCTGATCATTTCGGATATTATGATGCCGGAAATCGACGGCTTCGAATTTACCGAGACGGTGCGCAGCCTCAACAAGAACATTCCTATTCTGTTTATAACTGCCCGGGATGATATTTCCTCCAAGCAAAAAGGCTACCGGGTGGGCATCGACGACTATATGGTGAAGCCCATCGACATGGATGAGCTGGTGCTGCGGGTGGGAGCACTGCTGCGCCGGGCCAACATCGCCCAAGAAAAAAAGCTGGTGGTGGGCAACCTGATTATGGATGCAGATGCGATGACCGCCGCGGTAGAGGACAGGGAGATCCCATTGACCGTGAGGGAATTCAACATCCTGTTCAAGCTTTTGACCTACCCCAAACGCACCTTTTCCCGGGCGCAGCTGATGGATGAATTCTGGGGTTTGGACAGCGATACCAGCCTCCGTGCGGTGGATGTCTATATAACCAAGCTCCGGGACAAGTTTTCGGATTGTACCGATTTCAGGATTGTTACCGTTCACGGGCTTGGTTATAAGGCGGTGCTGTCATGAAGGCGGAGTCCTCCCGGAAGGATCTCCGGGTGAAGGCCAGGCATTTCTCCTGGAGGTTTTATATCGGCACATTGATTGCCCTAAGCGTGCTTGCCGCCCTGCCTGCGGTGCTGTATGGTGCTCCGGTATTGAAGGAATCCCGGCATTTTTTGGGCTGGTATCTGCTCTATTGGGCGATTGTTACCGGCTTGTTCTGCGGACTGACCGCCTATCAGAAGCAGCGGGCCTTCGACAGACCCATGCGGAAGCTCAGCGAAGCGGCTAAACGGGTGGCGGAGGGGGATTTTTCGGTATATGTGGCTCCCAGCCACCGGGCCGATAAGCTGGATTATGTGGATATCATGTTTCAGGATTTTAACAAGATGGTAGAGGAATTGGGCTCGCTGGAAACGATGAAAAGCGATTTTATCGCCAGTGTGTCCCATGAAATCAAAACACCGCTGTCCGTTATTCAAAGCTACAGCACGGCCCTGCAAAACGAAGCGCTGCCCCAGGAGATACGCAGGGAGTATACGGAGACGATCGTAGCATCCTCGCAGAAGCTGGCTTCTCTGGTGACCAATATTCTGAAGCTGAACAAGATTGAAAATCAGGTAATCGCCTTAAATGTCGAGCCTTATGACCTGTGCCGCCAGCTGTGCGATTGTGCGTTATCTTTTGAAGGGGCATGGGAGAAAAAGAACATCGAATTCACTGCTGAGCTGGATGACCGGCTTATTATCAGGGCTGATGAAAGTCTGTTGGAAATTGTCTGGAATAATCTGCTGTCCAATGCAGTGAAATTTTCTGAGCCAGGAGGAAAGATCCACTTAAGACAGACCTCCGATGAAGATGCTGTGACCGTGTCCATATCCGATACCGGCTGCGGCATGGATGAGCAAACCAAGAAGCATGTATTCGATAAATTCTATCAGGGGGATACCTCCCATTACCAGGAGGGCAACGGTCTTGGACTGGCTTTGGCCTGGAAGGTGGTCGAACTGGAGGGGGGAAGTATTTCAGTGGACAGCACTCCCGGTGAAGGAACAATATTTACCGTACATTTGCCTCTGCGGGCCTAGCAGGGGTTTTATTTTTTTGGAGATGAATTAACATTTCGGAAACAATTCCTATGCAACCCGGCAACAACTTTCTTGTAGACTGCATTCATCGAATGAGTGAGGGGAGCGAGGAATGTGAATGAAGCCGTACAAGGACAAAACAGCTTTGTGGGTTATGAGTACAAGGAAATAACAGTGAGCCGGAGCATGGGGTCTGTTTATACGGATTGTTATGAAAACTTCGGCTGGTCGCTGGAGGGAACCTCCCAGCCTATACAAGGGATATCCTCCGTCACTCTGAAGTTCAAGCGCGACCGCAAGATCCGCAACAAAGCGGAGCTGACCCGCCTGCAGCGCCAGCTGGATGCCTGCATCCGCGACGTGGAGATGCTGGAGAAATCCAAGGTTACCGGCGCGGCCGCGGCCGCGTTCAGCCTGGGGATCGCCGGAACGGCGTTTATGGCCGGTTCGGTGTTTGCCTATCTGGGCGGCATGCTGGTCTTATGCATTATCCTTGCGGTACCTGGCTTTACCGGTTGGGTGATTCCTTACTTCGTCTATCTGGCTCTCTACCAGAAGCGTAACGCCAAGGTGACGCCAATGATCGATGAAAAGTATGACGAAATCTACGAGGTATGTGAAAAAGCTAATGCTCTGCTGAACAAGTGAGGGACGTATGAAGAAAAGGCTTGAACGATGGCTGCCTGACCGGCGGGACCGTGCTGCAGTGACGGCATTGGCAGCCTTCGTAATGAATGTGCTGATCGGTGCCGGCAAGCTGGTGCTGGGGGTGTACCTGCATTCCGCATGGTTCATCATCAATGCCATCTATTATCTGGTCCTCAGCTTGGTCAGAGGACTAACTCTGAGGTACTATGCGGAGGCCCGGAAAATCGGGGAGCCTGCGGAACGGTACGGCCTGGAATTTGCCGTCTATCAGAAAAGCGGCATGTTTCTATGTCTGCTGGGCTTGTCCTACATGGCCGTATGCATCCGGATGTATATGGTAGGGGATGCGGTGGTTTTTGGAGGCAATATCGTATTTCTCATTGCCTTGGTGGCCTTTACTAAGCTCGGTTTGGCCATTCATGGAAACGTAGTGAACCGCCATCTGAAAAACCCGATTGTCTCCGTGCTGAAAATGATTAATTTCACCGATGCCATGGTTTCCATCGTAATCACCCAGTATACGCTTCTGGTGATGGGGGCATCCTCCAGCGCCATGAGCAGCAGTGCTCTGTTCGGAATGGGCTGCAGCGTATTGTTTATTGGAATCGGCATCTTCATGATCTGCAGGAGGAATGTCCGCTTGAATCCGGAGCCGGATTGCCGGGATGGCGGCCAATCAACATGAAATCACCCGGAGGGAATAGCATGAAGGATACCTTTGTAAAAGGCAATATGGCTCAAGTCAATAAAATCATCGCTGGGCTGATGTGGTTTGTTTTTTTCGTATCCACCTTCCTGCTTATGAACGGACATGTAAGGCCGGAGGCGTACGGGTCTCTTTTTATCGAGCTGGCAGTTGCGACATTCCTGATGATCCGCAAAAAGAAGCCTGTATTCGCCACAAGTATTCTCTTGATGGCGATTCTGACCTGCACAGTCCCGTATATTGAAACATCCCGGGCAGGCATGACCATCATGATCGTGCTGTGTGTGGTATCCCTGTACGTGAACAAAGCCCTGCTGTACAGCTTCGGCACGATGTATAACATCGCGTATGTGGTCATTTATTACTCGAATCACCGCCGATTTGACACGGATTTTTTTGTGACACTGGGCTTTATCGAGCTGACGATTGTGGCGCTTTACTTCGTATGCAAGCGGAATGCGGATCTGATTCAGCTGTCCATTGAGAAGGAGGCCAAAACCAAGGAGCTTCTGGGTTCACTGGATAAGATGGTCAGTGTGATTGAAGACAATACCGGCTCGCTCAGCCGGGATATTACCGCCTGTAACCAGGATATCGGCACCCTCCGAACCATCAGCGGCGCCATGGCGGTGAATGTCCAGGAGGTCACGGAGGGCGTCATTGCCCAATCAGAGCATATTACGCAAATCAGCGGCATGATGAACCAGGCGGATGAGGGCATGACCGAAATCAGGCAGTTTTCCCAAAGCCTTGCCGATACCTCAGGAGCGGCTAACCGGGTGGTGAATCAGGGCTCGGAGCAGCTTGGCCGGATGGGCAGCCAGATGCGGATCATTCACTCGGCTGTAGCCGAATCCATGGCGACGGTAGAGGAGCTGAACAAGAGCATGGAGGCGGTCAACCACTGTCTGGCTGCAATCAACCATATTTCCGACCAAACCCGGCTCCTGGCCTTGAATGCCAATATTGAAGCAGCCAGGGCAGGGGAGGCAGGAGCGGGCTTTGCCGTCGTCGCCGGTGAAATCAAAAAGCTGGCGGACCAATGTTTGGATACCGTCAAGGAAATTGGCGGCATTCTCGGAAGCCTGGCGGGTCAAACGCAGCAAGCCTTTGAAAAGGCCAAAACCGGGAGTGTGGCGGTCAAGGAAGGGGAGGAGCTTACCGGGCAGGTGCTGGAGCATTTCCACAGCATCCGGCAGGCCTTCTCCCGTATTGACGGCTACATTGCCCATGAATGGTCTATGACCGGCAGGATCGGCGGGATTTTCTCGGACATCCGCGAGAAGGCGCAGCATATTGCGGATATTTCCCATATGCATGCCGCAGCTACGGAAGAGATGCTGGCCACGACCCAGGAGCAGGGGGCAAGCATTGAGGTGATGGTTCATTCCATCTCCAATATTCATGATTCAGGCGTCAGGCTCCAGGAATTAATCGAACATGGAAGGCTAGGTCGTGTCTGAATACTCGCTTGAGGGCACCTTTCAGCGCCTTTTCGCCCCTTGCATCGTTACTTTTGCTTGACGTACCCCCGGTACGCCTTCACAAAAGTGCCTTGCCTGGAACGAAAATTCGCTAAAATCTGCTCCCCTCGGAGTTTTCAAACACGACCTAATTAACAACTCTTTAACAGGAGTCTGACAACTCTCCAACAACTGTGCGGGAGAATGGGGGTGTAAGAAACAAGCGCAAGAAAAAGGAGAGAGAACCATGAGTGGAATGCTGGAGCTGAAAGGAATAAAAAAAGGACCGATTTTGTTCATTATGATTTTGGGCGCATTTCTCGCCATTTTGAATCAGACCATTATGACGGTGGCTTTGCCCGAGCTGATCAAGGATTTTGGCATTGCCGCATCAACGGCCCAATGGCTGACCACCGGGTATATGCTGGTAAACGGGGTTCTGGTTCCGGTTACCGCCTATCTGATGCAGCGGTTTACCACGCGGGAGCTGTTCCTGGCCTCCATGATGCTGTTCCTGGGCGGTTCGGTGGTCGCGGCAGCGGCACCGGGTTTTGAGATTCTGTTGGCGGGACGTCTAATCCAGGCAGCCGGCGCAGGAATCATTATGCCTCTCTTAATGAATGTGGTGCTGGTTATCATCCCTGTGGAGAAGCGGGGCGGGGTCATGGGGCTGATCGGGTTGTCCACCGTTTTGGCTCCTGCACTCGGACCTGTCTATGCGGGATTTATGCTGGAGCATTTCAGCTGGCGTTCCCTGTTCTATGTGATGATCCCCCTGTCTGTGCTGGTCGCGGGACTATCCGTTATCTACCTGAAAAATGTGACGGAACGGATGCGCCCCCGGCTGGACGTGCTTGGTATGGCAGTATCCACCATCGGCTTCGGCACGCTGCTGTACGGGTTCAGCAGAGCAGGCGCCATTGGCTGGTCCAGTCCGGAGGTAATTGCCACTCTGTTGACCGGTGTAGCCGCTCTGATTCTGTTTACAGTTTACCAACTGGGAAGCAATGATCCGCTTCTGAACCTCAAGGCCTTCAAGTACAATATGTTCACCCTGACCACCATCATCAATATCGTAGTCACCATCGTGATGTATTCGGATATGATCCTGCTTCCGATTTATCTGCAGAATATGAGAGACTATTCCGCCTTCGACACCGGAATGCTGATGCTGCCGGGGGCTTTATTAATGGGACTTATTATGCCGCTTTCGGGCAAGCTATTCGACCGGATCGGGGCCAAATGGCTGTCATTGGCGGGAATCGCCATTACCATTATCACTACGGCTGGTTTTGTTTCCCTGACCGAATCCACCAGCTTCGTTTACCTGATGCTCATGTCCGCAGGACGGCGGATCGGCATGGCCCTGTTCCTGATGCCCATCACCACCGCTGGGCTGAACCAGCTGCCTCCCAAGCTTCATGCCCATGGCACAGCCATCTCCAATACCGTCAAGCAAGTGGCGGGCGCCATCGGAACCGCGCTGCTGGTAACCATTCTAAGCAACCGGACGGCGTCACATGCCGTTGCCCTGGCGGCGGAAGGCCTCCGCGACCAGTCGCAGCTCCTCCAGAAGGCCTCCATTGCCGGCATAAATGATGCGTATTGGGTAGTTATTGTGTTCGGATTCATCGGGCTGGTGCTGAGCTTCTTCATCAAGAAGACACAGCCGGCCGCTCTGGTACAGGAAACCAAGGAGGAGGGAACAGCCCATGATGGTCAACGAAAAAGCCCGGCTGTCCGCACAGAATCCGGCTATAAATAAGCTTGAAGGGGAACCGGAGCCGGTACGGGAGCAGCCTGCCAAGCAGTGGAGCAGAGCCAAGGAGTGGGCCGCGGTAACGGAGTATATGTGGGCTTGCTCGGGTTCAGAGAAGCTCCCGGAAGCTGAAGGGCATTCCATGGCCGGGATACACAGTGTAGATGTCCATTCCTTTAAGCCGGGTTATGCTTTGCGATAAAGCCTTAAAGTCTGCCGCGTTGGGAGCGCCGGCGGGCTTTTTGTTGTTCACGAGCGTATCTCCTGATAGGAGGGAGCCATCTCGGAAGAGCAGGCCTACAGAGCCCGGGGTATGGCCGGGTAAGCTTATTACCCGGGCTTCAATGCCGTATCCGTTTAAATTCATTCCATCCTCCAGGGCTATATCAGGCTGGAAGGCCTCGAAGTCCTCCAGGGTTTTGCGGGTGACAAGGGTGATCTTACTCTTCATCAGCCGGAAGACAAGGCGAAGCACGAGGGACCGGTAGCGGAAGCTGCCCATAAGAAGCGGCAGGTCCGGGTTAACTACCAAGGGCAGATCCGCAGGATGCAGGGCAATAGGGGCTTGGAGGGTTTGGCGCAGGTAGGCGGCATTGGCCGCATGATCATTGTCCCCGTGGGTCAGGACAATCAGGCGCAGCCTACCGGGGGTGCAGCCTGCCTTCTCCAGCGCATCCGTCAGCCTCTGCCTCCGGTTGTCAAAGTTTTTGTCCAACACCAGATGTCCGCCGGTATCCACCAGCACAAATCCCTCTTCCGCTTCCACCAAATAACTGTTGACCCCGCCCAAATCAATGGGAAGGATTCGATTCTTCATTTCTATCATCAGACTCTCCTCCTTCATACAGCTCCCGGAAGGGCAGCTTCATTCTGGCATGGCGGCACCAGCGCAGGGTTTCCCGCATGATGCCGATACCGTAATACAGGGTGGACATTTTGTAATAATGCTGCTGATGGTTGGCAGGGGAATCGAAGGAGCGCTCCAACGCCAGCAGGCGGTTCAAATACAGGGCATTCTTGCGTTCGTACTCCACCAATTGCCGTTCAGCGATGTCCTCTGGCAGCACATCAAAAAAATAAACCTTGGCCAAATGGCTTTGTTTGCCCCCGCTGTCATCCGCCTCAATCGGTTCGCTGAGCCAGTGCAAAAAAGCTTCCCGTCCCTGCGGCGTAATTTCATAGAGCTTTTTCTGGCGTGAAGAGCTTTCTTCCTCCGGACAAAGACTGACCAGCTTCTGGTCCAAGAGCAGCTTCAAGGTAGGATAAATGCTGCCGTAGCTTGCCTTGTAAAAAACGCCGATTCCGTTTTCGATCCATTTTTTCACATCATATCCGGTCAATCTGCCGTTAAAGAGCATTCCCAGCACAATGTAATTCAGCATCTGAATGTATCCCTCCGATATATCGTTACGATATATAATAATCCTGTAATTGGAAGTCGTCAAGAGGCAATCCGGGTACGCCGGGGCTCTGCGGTGGATCGCGGACAACAAAAAAGACATTCATATGACCCTGAATGCCAAGGAATACATCGTACGCGATCTTACCGGACAGGTACAGGCGTTTATCAAAGCCAATGCCCAAAATAAGGCGGCACTCCTTCATGAGCTGAATGGAGTGCCGTTTTTTATATTATATCGGTGCTGGCCCTCCGCGGAATTTGCTGGGGGTCAAGCCGGTTACCTTTTTGAATTGACGCATAAAGTGAGTGTCATTATCATAGCCGCACATGGAAGCGATGGCGGTGACAGACAGCTGGGTATTGTTCAGCAGGTAGCCGGCATAATCCACCCGCCCGTTAATAATATCCGTCATCACGGAAACGCCGAACAGCTCCTTATACAGATGCTGAAAATACGATTTGCTTAAGTTTACCGACGATGCCAGCGATTCCACCCTGTGCCGGTTTCCGGGAGAGCTGTAGAGTTCATTGCGCAGGTCTGTCAGCTGCCGGTAATAGCGTCCGGTTTTTTCCGGGAGGGTCTGATCATAGGTGCGCCACAGGCAGAGCTTCATAAGAAGGGAGCGCAAATCGGCGTCCAGAATGCCGTCCCGGAAGGGGCTGGTTTGCCGGCTGATGCTCTGCAGCTCCATGATGGACTTGGAGATTAGAAGCGGATCAGCGGCCTTGACCGGCGTATCCAAGGGAAAGTCCAGGGAGGCAAGGAACGGCTCCAGCTCCTCCTTCCTGCAGTGAAACCAGTCATTGATGAAGGGCAGCTCCACATCCCGGTAGAGATGGTTGGTATCCGGCCGGAAAAGGATGTAGGAGTTTTTTTCGACGGTTACGGGCATGTCGTTGACCACGATTTCGGCCCGGCTGCGGAACAGCACAAAGGCATAGTCATCGGAACCATTCGGACGAACGATCCGTATTCCATTGGGATGGATATAATTGTAACCGCTGCTAAGCAGGGTGATCATAATGTTCTCCTCCAAAAAAGCACAATATGTCAGTTGCCTTTCATTATAAAGGATCAGGCGCAGGGGGACAAGGTTATGGGCGGCTGCGGTTATTATGGAATTTTTGCTTGCTGGAAGGTGATTGGTTTGTGGTATCCTTCTATTAACAAATCTACTGGAAAGTTGGTTGCTTAAGATGACGGGAACGAAGGAACTGTACAACCGCCTGTGCGTAGAGGTGGGAAAGCTGGTGGTCGGGCAGGAGCAGTCCATCCGGCTGATTACGGCGGCGCTGTTGGCGGAGGGGCATGTGCTCTTGGAGGATGTGCCGGGCACCGGTAAAACGACCTTGGCCAAGGCGATGGCAAAAGGCTTCGATGCGCGTTTTACGAGGGTGCAGGCTACTCCGGATTTGCTGCCCCAGGATCTGCTGGGAGGACTGGTCTACCAGCCGCAGACAGGAGAATTCGTCCTGCGGAGAGGACCTATTTTTACGCAGTTTCTCCTGTTCGATGAAATCAACCGTGCTACGCCCCGGACGGCTTCTGCTCTGCTGGAGGCTATGGCGGAGGGGCAGATCAGCCTGGACGGGCTGTCGGAGAGGCTGGAGGAGCCGTTCTTTGTCATTGCCACTCAAAATCCGCTGGAATCCCAAGGGGTGTTTCCGCTGCCGGAGGCTCAACTGGACCGCTTCCTGCTGAAGGTGCGGCTGGGGTATCCCAGTCTGGAGCAGGAATCGCAGATTCTGCACCGGTTCCGGTCACGGACGGCGCCGGAAGCTCCCCAGGCGGTCATCAGCCCGGAGCTGCTGCGTCAATGCCGGCTGGAATGCCGGGATGTCGCCATCTCCCGGGAGGTGGAGGACTATCTGCTGCGGGTGGTCCGGTCCACCCGGGAGGATAAGCGGTTTTTGTACGGGGCAAGCCCCCGGGCGGGCTTAGCGCTTCTGGCTGTGGCCCAGGTCTTGGCCAGTTTGGACGGAAGGGGCTATGTAACACCCGATGATGTGAAGGAGGCGGTTATCCCCGTTTTTGCCCACCGGGTTCAATTGGCCCCCGAAATCCGTGCCAGGGAATTTACCGAGGAGCAGGTGCTGTCCGGGCTGCTGGCGGAAATTCCGGTTCCCTCGGAGCTGGCGGCAAAATCTGTATGAGGCGGCACCGGATGAATTCTGATCCTGAAGAAATACCGGAACGGCAGACGCTTCCTCAAGGAAGGAGGGCTGCGGCATGTGGCTGCTGCTTTGGCTGGGATTTGTAATGCTCCTGGTGGGGCTATGGATGGCGCCGAACTATTGGGAAAGGCGGATCTATCCCCGCATCCGGGTGGAGGTCCGCGTGTCCCGGGATTATGCGGACCCCGGCGAGGAGCTGGAGCTGCGGATCAAGGTGGTCAATCCCACCCGTTTGCCCTGTCCGAAAATCCGCCTGGATTTCGTTCTGCCGGATGAGCTTGCGGTTCTGGGCGGCGGCGGTGACCGCCGGGTCCGGCTGGATACATATCTTCTTGCCCGTCAGTCTGCGGAGCTGATTGTCTCTGCGGTGGCGGTCCGGCGGGGAGTGGCCCGCTGGAATCAGGCCGTGCTGGAGTGTTTCGATCTGTTCGGCCTGCAGCGCAGCATCCTGACGGTGTATCCGCAGATGCAGGTGGTTGTCCGGCCTGCCAGGGTGGCGGCCGGCTCAGGCCGCGGGCTGCTCAACGGACTGATGGGAGATATCCGCGTGAGGCGGTTTATCCAGGAGGACCCCAGCCTGTTTACTGGAGTGCGGCCCTATGCCGGCGGAGATCCGATGAAAAGCATCAGCTGGTTTGCCACTGCCCGTACTGGCGGGCTGATGGTCAAACAGTTCGGTCATACGGCGGATGTCCGGGTGTGGCTGCTGCTTAATGGCCAGATGGGCACAGAGCAGTGGGCGGTGGCTTACCGGGACCGGCTGGACCGGCTCTGCGAGGTTGTACTGCAGCTGGCTGTGCAGCTGACGGGTGAGCAGGCGGAGGTGGGGTTTATGACCAATCTATCGGACAGTCTCGGCGGCACCACAGAGCTGTTGCCCGCCGCGGGCCTTGTGCAGACGGAACGGCTGGCTAACCGGCTCGGCTCCCTGTCCCGCTATACCGCAGGCTCCCAGGCGGATCTCCTGCGGACGGTCAGCCGGGCGGTCCGTCCAGGGGATACGGTGGTGCTGGTAACGGATTACCGGGATGCGGAAAGCACCCGGTCTCTGGGGATTGTCCGGCGGCTGGGCTGTCCGGTGCATGTGATGGATTTGGGGCAGGAGCGGGACGGCGGCGCCGGTATCCGCCGCGGACATACCGGGGAAGCAGAAGGGGAGCATCCCCGCACAAGAGAGGAGGCGTTGGCTAATGGAGGGCAGTGATGGAGGCAAGGTGAAATCATGGCTGTTCTTTGTTATGGAAGCCGCGGCGCTCCTGTGCGGGCTCTTGCCCTTTGCTTCGGTTGTGTCGGAGCAGGAGCGGCTTATGCTGCTGCTTTTTGTCCCGTTTGTCTTATTAGCAGGGTTCGGAATGCTGAGGGTGGAGCGCCGGTATGGGGCAAGAACCGCTTTTATCGGCGGTGTGCTGGCAGTATTTGTTACGGCCGCTGTGATGCTGGCAGGGATCGGACGGACAGGCTTTCTGGGATGGGCGGCGGTGCTGGCGTTCATTTTTGTGGCCCGTGCGGGCTTGTGGCTGGAGGGCTCTCAAACGGCGGCGGAACGGCTCCGCAGTTTTTTTCTCTGGGAGTGCTTTATTGTACCGGTCCTGATTCTCATCGCCTTCCGGTATACCGATGATCAACCGTTGATAGCTGCTGCCGTCATCCTGTTTCTGCTCATCCGGGGGTTCAGTCTGATTTATGCGCAGCGGCTGAACGGCGGCCACGGGATTCCCGGTCTGCAGGGGATTCTCGTCTTTATTGGGATTGTCCTGGCGCTGCTGCTGCTGCTTCTGGTGTTTCCGGGCGCCATGCTGGCTTTTGCCCTGGTAGGAACAGGTGTATTTATGCTGGCGGACTGGCTGGGGCTGGACGTCACTTTTCCCATGCTGTCCCGGGAGCTGCCCATTGTAGGAGGGGGCGGTGCGCAGGGGGCCGCTCCTAGTCCGGAGGAGCTGGGAGGAGTGGCGGAGACTGCTTCTATTCCCGGTGTGGTCTGGCTGGGGTTTGTGCTTCTTGTCGCCGTGCTGCTGCTGGCGGCCATGTACCGGTACCGCTCACGCAAGAAGCCCGCGGACATTCCGGCCAATCCCGCCATCCGCCTGGTGCGGATGAAGGAGGCCGGGCCGCAGCGGCTAAGCTATGTGCCGGGGGCCACAGGCATCCGGCAGGTGTACCAGGCCCTTCTCCGGGGGATGGAGGAGAAGGGCTGGCCGGCACGGCCGGCCGAGACGCCGCGGGAGTATGCCGCGCGGCTCGGGAAGGCGCATCCCTCCGTGAGGCAGGAGGGGGATGCGCTGGAGGAGCTGGTGCGCCAATACGGCGCGGCGCGCTATGGGGTTGACCCGCCCGGGCGCAGCGGGGCGGGAGACGCCGGCGGCGTGCCGCCGGCGCAGGCCAGCCGCCTGGTGGCGCGGCTGGTAGCCGCTGCGAAGCCCGGCGGCAAGGGCCAATAGACCTTCTGCCTGCGTGGAGTAGCTTTTGGTAACAACCGTGGATGCGAAAAAGCCGCTTGGCATCTGCCGGACGGCAGATAGCAAGCGGCATTCGTTCATGTAGTCCACATAGCTTGGAGTAAAATGCAAAAATACATTTATTTTTACTGAATCCAGACTAAACGGGCAGTTATCCTGCAAATATGCAGTTATTTTGTGGTTTGTGGGTGAATTTGCTCCCCCAGCCACACAAATAACTGCATTTTTGCATTTTGGGGAGCAGTACCGGGTTCACGCCCGGAATTAACTGCACTTTTGCATTTACGAATAGCTGGACGACTCACCACCCAGTTGCCCCGCTCTTAAAGCGAATGAGCAGCAGCGGTTATGGGTTGGTTGCTCCTGCCGCGCCACCTGAACCGCCCCCGATGCTTCCACCTCCGCCTCCTCCGGTATTGACACCGCCACTTGTATCTAAGTCATACATGTATATGGTTTCCGGCATCATAAAAATTGGATGCGTTACAGCTTTTTTTCCTGGAGCTTGGAACTCAATCCATTTTACAATACCTGGCTTTGTCGGCACATACAGCTCGAAATTGCCGTTGGCATCCGAATTTGTTTTGAAAACGCCCCCTTGGATAAGGGTGAAGGGTTCTTCTGTGTGACCCGAAATTCTTGTCAAACCCGCAGGATAATCAAATTGTGTCCTGGTAATCGTCGGATAAAACATGAATTCCGGTATTTCACTAGTCCGGACATACACCCAGGTATCTTCACTTGGATTGCGTCCCGGCAATTGCGCAGTTATTCTCAAGGTTTGATCCAATTGTTCGACGTCAAAGTAGATCGTGCTTTTCACCCTGCCGGTGTTAGCCTCGCCTTTCCAATATCCGCTGTCCAGCAATGTGCCATCCTGTTTGTAGATGCTCACAAAGGATCCGGCAGGTGCCTCCAAATCCAGTTTGATCATCGTTCCGCTGCTTTCCACCGACTCTGCAGCGAGAGGCTTGGGAGTTTCACCTTGGGCCGCATACACGGCGAGTGTTACGGTTTTGCTAGTAGGCAAACCTTGCGACTTAGCTGTCAGCTGAAGCAAGGTATCCGGCACAAGGCTTTCATGCGGCACAGCCAACTGGTAGCTGCCAAGAATGGAGGCCTCTCCCTGCGCAATATTTTGCCCTGTGGCAGTCTGCAAGGTAATGGTGGATAACGGGTCTGCCACCCCTTTTATCAATTCTGTGGAATT
>JAQSYT010000457.1 GCA_029256065.1 Paenibacillaceae bacterium | reverse complement strand
GTACGGCTCCGAAAGTGACCCGGTCAAGGAGGCCTTCCCTGATGCTGCCCCGCCCAAAACAGTAGCGCTTGGCAAGTTCGAGGGAGTGCTGACCACCCTGTGGAGACGGATGTCGGAGAAGGGCGGAGAAGCAAAAAACTTAAATGGCTTCTTCCACTCAGATACCTGCCCGGACTGCAAAGGTGAACGGTTAGGGCTGTTAAGCAGATCGGCAACAGTGAACGGCTTCCGGCTGCCGGAGCTGACGGTGCTTTCACTGGAGGAGCTGGATGACTGGATCGCCGGATTAGAAGCGGCCTTAAGCCCGGCCAGCCTGCGGCTTGCGGAGCTGTATCTGTCGGATATCCGGACCAAAATCCGGCGGATAGTCAATACAGGCTTGGGGTACCTTTCCCTGGACCGCCAAATCATTACCCTGTCCGGGGGCGAGATGCAGCGGATCAAGCTGGCAGCAGCTCTGGATTCCGATCTGACCGGGGTTATCTATATTCTGGATGAGCCTACCGTTGGCCTGCATCCCAAGGATACACAGGGCATGATTGGCATCATTAAAAAGCTGCGTGATCTGGGAAATACGGTGCTGGTGATCGAGCATGACCCGGATGTCATGGCGGAGGCCGATTATATTGTGGATATGGGTCCCGGCTCGGGCAAACACGGCGGTGAAATTATCGGCTTGGGTACGCTGCCGGAGCTGCTGGACAACGCTTCCTCGGTAACAGGCAGGTACTTAAAGGAAAAGCGGGTGCTCCGCGATCAGGTACGGCTGGGGAACGGTGCGTTTATCCAGATCCGTCATGCCTCTCTGCATAATTTGCAGGATGTGGAGGTTAGCTTTCCCGCGGGCTGTCTGGTGACGGTAACGGGCGTGTCGGGCTCGGGCAAATCCACCCTGGTTTTTGATGTGCTGGCCAAGCTGTGGGAGAAGGAACAGGTAGGGGATGCGGAGATATCCGGGCTGGAGCATTTCGGCCAGATGATTACCATCGAGCAAGGGGCGATTACCCGGATGAAACGCTCCAATGTAGCTACCTACACCGATATGTATACAGACGTCCGCAACTTGTTCGGCGGATTGCCGGATGCCAAAGCCAAAGGGCTGGCCGCGAAGCATTTCTCCTTCAATACCAAAGGCGGGCGCTGCGAGAACTGCGAGGGCCTTGGCGTGATCACCAGCAATATGCTGTTTTTCGAAAATATTGAAGTGACCTGTCCCGTTTGCGGAGGCGCCCGGTTTAACGAAGAGGTGCTGTCGGTGCAGTACAAGGGCTTGAATGTCAATGAGGTGCTTCACCTGTCTGTCGAAGAGGCGTTGGAGGTATTCGCCGGCCATTCAGGCTTGGAAACCATGCTGAAGCTGCTCCGCGAGGTGGGGCTGGATTACCTGGAACTGGGACAAACGCTGACCACTCTGTCCGGTGGGGAAGGACAGCGGCTGAAGCTGGCCAACGAGTTGGTTTCCAATAAAGGCAAATCTGTGCTTTATCTGATGGATGAGCCCACTACAGGCCTGCATCCGGCGGATGTGGGGAACTTCCTGAGGCTGCTGAATAGAATGGTGGATGCGGGAAGCACGATTATTGTGGTGGAGCATAATGAGCAGGTAATCCGGGAATCGGATTGGATCATTGACCTGGGGCCGGAGGGCGGACGAAACGGCGGACAAATTTTGTTTACCGGGACACCGGGTGAGCTAATGGAGCGCGGAACTACGGTTACGGCGGAATGTTTGAGACAATCGGCAGCTTCCGTGATTAGCTGAACAGGTTGAGGGGGAACAGACGTGAGGTTTCAGGTGATCAGTCTGGATATGTTCCAGACCCTTGTGAATGTGAACAGCCGAATCGACCAAATCTGGCGCCCGATTCTGGCGGAGCAGTTTCAACCGGAGCGGGCCAGCAAACATGCCGCGGATTTGCTGGCCTGTTTTATGGTGGAGTGGGACCGGACCAGAGAAACGGCCGCTTTTGTGCTGCTGGAGGAGATCTACGGCAGGAGCTTTGAGCAGCTGTTCCGGGAGCAGGAAATTGTCTGCAGCCACCGGGAAGCGGCGGAAATTCTGTTCCGTGAGCACCGGCTGGCCCATTTCTATGAGGATACCCAGAATTTCCTGGCCTTTATCGCAGGCAGATACCAAGTATGCATTACCAGCGACGCCGATGATGCCATGATTCCTGACTTTTACAGGAGCTATGGCGCCAAGCTGTTCACCTCGGAGCAATGCCTTTCCTACAAAAATGATAGAGGCAATAAAATATTCAAGGATCTGATCCGCCATTACCAGGTTCCGCCCGCCGAAATTCTCCACATCGGGGATTCCAAATCGGATGTTCTGGGGGCGAAACGGGAAGGGATTGCCGCATGCTGGATCAACCGGGGCGGGCAGCCCTGGAATCTGGAGCCGCAGCCGGACTATACGGTGCAATCCTTTGCCGAGCTGGCTGGGATATTGGGTAGTGTGGGGTAGGTGTTTTTTTGCTGCGGCAAATTTAGCAGGATGCACGGTTACTGTATATGATTTTTCAAGTATAAAATTCAAGAATGGAGCCCAAACAAGGATTGTATATGAAATTTCAAGCATAATTAACTTGTAAGGGCACTTACTACCAATTTATGTATGAATTATCATATATGTTTTGTCAAAATGGCACTTACCAAGAAATTATATATGAAATTTCGAGTATACCTAACCTGACCGCTCTAAAGAATGCGCTGCTCTACCCACCAGGCCACTCTTGATAATCAGTCGCCTCTTGACACCCGATGGCCGTCGCTTTATAATTCAACTAATTTCATAACCGAACAGCTGGGAAGAGAAAGAGTACCGCGGTCACGTCTATTACAGAGAGCCCTGAGGGGCTGTCTTATAACCTCAAGTTTAGCGGGTTGTAAGACAGTCCCCAGTTGAGAAGGGGCATAGAACAACCGGGGGAACATGGTCTCGAAGCTGCGCACCGAAGCCTCATATGGCATTAGACTGCGCCGGAGCCTGCATCCGTTACAAGTGCTAGGGTATACTCGCATGGTTTGCGCCGTACCCGAAAAGGTGAGTGTCGCGAGGCATTTGTGAAAATTGGGTGGTACCGCGTGAGCCATAGCTCTCGTCCCTTTGTGGGATGAGAGCTTTTTTGCGTTCCTTGAGATGTTCATTCGAAAAGGAGGAATTGGCATGGCTCAGATTTTTATCGGCGGGGCATGGCCCTACGCCAACGGCTCGCTGCATTTGGGAAGGGTGGCCGGCATTCTGCCGGGAGATGTATTGGCCAGGTATCACCGGGCAAAAGGGGACCGGGTGCTGTATGTATCCGGCAGTGATTGCCACGGTACGCCTGTAGCGGTGTCTGCTGCTCAGGAAGGGGTTGCCCCAGGTGAGGTGGCGGGGCGGTTTCATAATGAGTTTACGGAATGCTTCCGCCAATTGGGTTTTTCCTATGATTGGTACACGCG
>JAQSYT010000082.1 GCA_029256065.1 Paenibacillaceae bacterium | reverse complement strand
TGCCGGCATCCTCCACTGCGGACAATGGCGCATCCCAAGGCAGGAACCAGCCATTAACCAGGCAGCCGGATACAGGTTCAGGCAAAGAGGGCATAAAAGGAGGAGGCAGCATGCCCGGCGCCAATTTCCTGTCCGTTATTCTGACCTACTTCGGGATCATGGGCGTGTTTGCGGCCATCACCTATTACGCAGACAAATGGATCGCACGGGGACGAAAGCGTTTGAGGCTTTCCAGACCATAGCAGTCTGCTTCCATATAAAAGGCCGCCCCCGCGGCGGTCTTTTCCTTTACAAAGCGGTTAACCGGAAACGCAGAAAGACCCGAAGGAAGACACCATTGCCAGGTGTCCATCCTGCGGGTCACAATGTATTCAATCCGCGCTTATTCCTCTTCGTGCAAGGCAGGCACCGTCCGGGCGCTGCGCACCCCGTCCAGCAGCTTCATCAGCTCATCCGGCTCAATCAGCCGTTTGTTCCGGTCCGCCTCCAGCCGTACCTCGCGCATCAGCTCATCACTCAGCTCCCGCTCAGGGCGGATCCCCTTCTGGCGGAGGATATGGGCTACTGTTTTCCAGCCGGAATGTTTGCCCAGCACGAAGCGGTGCTCCGCACCAACCTCTACCGGATCAAAGCTTTGGTAGGTTTCCCTGTTCTTCAGCATGCCGTCCACATGGATGCCCGATTCATGGGTGAATACCATCGGACCGACGATAGGCTTCGCCGGAGGCAGCGGACGCCCCGCCGCAGTGCTGACAAGCTCCGCCAGTTCCTTGAAGTGGATGGTGTCCAGCCCGGTCCGCCCTCCGTACAAGTGCTTCCAGGCCAAAGCAACCTCCTCCATGGAGGCATTGCCTGCCCGTTCGCCGATGCCCGTAACGGTGGTGCTGGCCCATAACGCTCCTGCCTCCAATGCAGCCAGCGTATTGGCCGTTGCCATGCCGAAGTCATTATGGCAGTGGACCTCCAGCTCCACATCCTCGGGACATTCCCCCAGAACGGAACGGATCTTCTCCCGTACAGTCACCGGCTGCAGCACGGACACTGTATCGGCATAGCGGAACCTGCGGATGCCATCACTATACAAGCTGAGCACCAGCTCCGCCAAAAAAGGCGTATATGCTCTGGATGCATCCTCAAAACCTACAGACACACCCAGGTTGAACTTCTGCGCATAGCTGACCGCCCTGCGGATCATGGTAACAATCTCCTGACGGTTCATATGCAGCTTAGCTTTGATTTGCAAATCCGAGGTGGGAATGGTCAAATGCACCCAATTTACACCGGTTTGAAGGGATGCATCGATATCCTCCTTCAAGGCCCGGTTCCAAGCTGACAGCTGGATGGGCAAATCCATTTCAACAATGGACCGGATTACTGCACGCTCTTCCTCCCCCATAGCCGGAATGCCGATCTCTGCCTGCTCCACACCCGCTTTGGCCAGCTGGCGTACAATTTCCCGCTTTTCCTCCGGCGAGAACACCACACCCGCCGCCTGCTCTCCGTCCCGCAATGTGGTATCGCAAAATTTGATGGGTTTCATGAGTGATCTCTCCTTTATGTTATATTATCTAACACATATAATGTGATTTCAATGGTATTTATCCATGATACGCAAAAATTCTTTTTTTCGTCAATCGCAAATCAAGACATTAACCCTGTTTTCACATATAATTCATGATTTTGTGTTAGATTTTTTAACATAAAGGTAAAGTAGACCTTTCATTTGTGCAGCGGCGGGCTAAATGGCGGCAGCCGATTCTAACGGCGGTGAGCGCCGCTATTTTAACCAAAAACAACCCATCAGAATTCTAACGGCGATACACGCCCTTATTTGAGCAAAATTCAGCCTCCAGACCATTTTTTTATCCAAATAAGAGCTGTAGCCGCCGTTAGAATTTTTGAAGTCCGTTTTTTAGCCAAATAGAGGCTCTGGCCGCCGTTAGAATACGCCTCTGCTCCAATCTCTGCCACTTCTCCCGTTCCCACCATTCAATCTCTTATTTCCACACCAACTCACTCCCGCCACCTCGCAGCACCCGCCCATCAAACGCCGGCCCTTAATCCCCCGCTCCGCCACGCAGCAGCCACCCTTCAAAAACGAAAAAAACCGCGTCATTGGCGGCTTTTTCGTTATTTTTATGATAAGAGCTTCTCTATTTAACAGGCTTCTCCCATATCCAACTCTCCACTCCCGCCCAAAGGCGGCTTTCCGTCCCTGTCCCCATTTCGAATATATAAAACAGGCCGCTTAACCGCAGCTTGACTTGCATGAAGCGCAGGCCGAGGTGCCGAAGCAGCCCGATGACCAGGACTCCAGCTGCTGGCCGCCGAACTTGTCGCCTCCCAGGTCCGTGAAGGCCTTCTCCAGACACCAGCGCAAGGCCGTGAAGCGCTCCTCCTCCGTGGATTCCGCCGTCACCTTGCCCTCCAGCTCCACCGCCTCCAGGTAAAACCGGAACCGGAGCATCACCGGGATCCGCTTGCCCTCCAGAGATTCCGCCGTATACGGAATGCCGCAGTAATCCAAAAACTCTTCCACTTCCACCACATTATCGGGCAGTTTGATGTATTCCGGCATGAGTGTGCCTCCTCTCCGCACATGCGGGGCATAATGGGGTATCATCCAGCTTGATGCGGATCGAACTCAGATCCAGCGTGTTGAGGCGCACCATCTCGCCGACAGTAGGCTGGCCGATGCCGGTGATCCACTTCACCGCCTCCAGCGCAGCCATGGTGCCAGCCATACCCGAGGTGGCGCCCAACACCGGGAAGCCCAACGGCTCCCAGCCGGCATCTCTGACGGGATACAAACACTCCAGACAAGGAGTTTGCCCCGGCACGATGACGGATAACGATATTTCGAAGGCGTACATAGCTGCCTCCACCATGGGCACCCCCACAGTACGGCAAGCCTCGTTAAGCGCGTAGCGCTCCGGAAAATCGTACCGGGCATCAATCACAATATCCGCCGCAGCTGCCCATTCCACAGCCCGGTCCACTGTAATCCGCTCCGGGTGCGCCTCAATCTCCACCCGGGGATTAATCCGCTTAATGCTTTCTACCGCACAGGGAATCCTGGTTTCTCCGATCCGTGAGGCATCCATGAGAATTTGCCGGTTCAAGTCCGGGGGTTTGATAATGCCCTCATGGGCCAAAATCAGCTTACCCACCCCCGCCGCAGCCAGATACAGCGCCGCCGTGCCACCCAAACCTCCGATACCCGCCACGAACACGGTGGATTTCTCCAGCAGCTTCTGTCCCTCTTCACCCACAAGCTTCAGCTGTCTGGCGAAGGGGCTCATATCCTCTAGAAACGTCCCACTCTCTTTATCCATCCCGAATCCTCCCGTTTATCCGTCACATCTGCGCGATTTCCGGGTATTTCTCCAGCCATTCCACACCTGCGGCAATAAACCGCTCGCCTTCCTCCACAGCCTTGTCCATGGAGGTAAACCCGAATTGGCCCTGCCGCCAGCCATAAACCGACAGCACCAGCCTGCCGCTGTATACCACCGCCCGGCCCAAACCTTCCTCATCCAGCTCCACAATACTGCCGATCCGGGCACCCGTCCGTATCTCCAGAGCCATGGCCACCGCCTGGAAGAAGATCGCCGCCTGCCGTCTGATCGGAGCCGAATCGCTGCCGCACAGGGTATCGATCCCTTTGAAGGCATCGGAATCCAGCAGGAAATATTTCTTCAGCCGCTCTTCCTTAGGCTTCTGTGCCCACAATCCGAATTTATCGTTGGAATCCAGAATGCTCAGCACACAATTAATGAACGGGTAAACCTTGCCACCTGCTGGTCCGGCTTGTACCGTGGTGTTCTCCGGCATTTACACACCCTCCTCCGCCTTACGCATGGCTTTGACCAGCCACAACGGGGGCTTATTGCCCAGCATAGTCTGCAGACGGTCCAACTGGCCGACTACCTCCGTCCCTTCCTCCACCTTAAGCGGCATCACGCCCGAACGGGTAACCTTAGCCGCCGCCGCGGGACCGATCTGACAAACAAACAGCAGCGTACAGTCCTTGACCAGTTCCACCCGTCTTTCGTTCTTTTCCGACTCCACCTGGATATTTTGCTCCGAAACCTCTCTGGCCTCCAGCCATTTGTACCCCTTGTCATCCACTTCAAATACAGAGAAAATCATACAGCGCCCAAAATGGGAGTCCACCCGTTTTCCGTCTTCCGTCGCAAATGCCACCTTCACGCATGAATCCTCCTCTCACCCGACAGCAATACATTCCCCAGCCCGTTTACCCATTGGGTGGCGCCTTTATAACCCACACTCACATTCATCGAAGCGCCGAACCGGTCGAAGATGGGAAAGCCACAGGGATAGAAAGGCATTCCCAGCCGTTCAGCCCCTTGCTCTCCGTGGGAGCAGCTGACCCAGACATCCGCCTGATTTCGCTCCGCCAGCTCCTCCAAGTCGCCCAAATCCCCGATGACCACTTCCTCCTCCATCCGGTCAAACAACGGGGAAACCACCGGAGCCACCAGCCCTCCCGGCTGCGCTCCCAGTTCCTTCAGCCACCCTGCCATACTGTAGAGATGATCCGGCTCCAACGCCAGGGCCACTCGTTTGCCGCCATACACAAAATGGGCATCCAGCATACTGTCCAGCAGAAACTCCCGCTCCCACTTGTACCGCACCTGAACATCCTGCCGGCTTAAGGTTGCCAAATAGCCAAACAGATGATCTGTTGCCTGCAAACCCATAAGACTGGGGAATACCTTGTAGGGAATGCCCGCCCCGACCTCCAGCAGCTTTGCAGCCGGGATCATGCTCTCTCCCGCCACTATGGTGGCTTCCGCTGTCAGCAAATGCCTGGCATAATCCAAGGGTAAACCACCCCGGGACAATGGCGTGTGACCTGTCAGGAGATGGCCGGACAAGGAGGTGGAGATATCCGGAAGAGCAATCACCTCCAGCCCGAAGGAGGAAATAATCTCCTTTATCTCCATCACATCAGCAGGAGTAAAGTGAGAGCCTACCAGCAGGTTAATCCTGCCCTTGCTCTTTTTGCGGGGACGCTCTTCCTTCATCATCTCCAGAATGCCGTTAATGACGGCTTCCGTGGTTTTGGCATAGCCCGATTCCATCGATCCCGTAAAATCAGGAATAGACGCCGCCACCAAGAGCGTATCCTTCACCCCGCGTTCCTTGCGGTATTGGCGCAGCTCCCCCTCCACATCCTCTCCCGCAACCTCCGTAAGCGCCGTACTCAGCACAGCGACAAGGGACGGACGGTGCTTTTCCAGCACCGTATCCAATCCCTCTCTTAAGCTTTTGCCACCGCCGAAAATGACGTTAAACTCCTGAAGCGCAGTGGTCTGAGAGGCAACAGGCTCACGGAAATGCCGGGTCATCATGGCCTTGATGAAGGCCGAGCAGCCCTGGGCGCCGTGGATCAGCGGCATAGACCGGTAAAAGCCCTGCAGCGCCAGCACACCTCCCATGGGCTGCCCGGTTTTGAACGGATTAATGGAAACCGGCTTTGCGCTACATTTCCATCCCATAGGTTTCTCCCCCTTGCCATGGAGCCGGACGGTTAACCAGCTTCCATACCGGATTTTCCAGCGCAGCTGTCAGATCCTTCGCCAGCCTCCGCAGTCCAACGTAGCCCGCATAAGCCACATGCCGCTCCTGATTGATATCCAGAAAGGGAATCTGCTCCTTCAGGGATACGTACATGTTCCGTCCTCCAGCTACGATGATGTCGGCCTTACGGTCCCGTACAACCTTCAATATTCTGGATGCGCCGCCTTCGGGAATCAGCTCCGCCTCATTGCCAACCCGTTCCTTGATCCGGGAGATATCCTCGTCCGAGCTTTTGTTGGTGCCGACACCCACTACCTTCATGCCCAGCTCCTGCAGGGCACTGATCACCGACCAGCTTTTCACACCCCCGGTATACAGCACCACCCGCTTGCCGCGGAGAATTTTCTTGTAGGGGGCCAGCTCCCGGGCCAGGTCATCCTCTTCCTGGCGGATCAGACTGCGTACCCGGTCGTCCAATTCCTTGTTCTGCAGCTCATAGGCGATCTGCTGCAGGGAGAAGCTGGTTTCCTTGGCCCCGTAGAAGGATGCCTCCACATAAGGGACGCCGTAGGTTTCCTTCATATTGCGGGCCAGGGAGATCAGCGCCCGGCTGCAAATCACCACATCCAGCTTCGCCCGATGGGCGTACCGGATATCCTGGAAGCGGCCGTCCCCGGTAATCCGCGACAGCACCCGGACACCCGCCTTGCCGAGCAGCTCTTCGATATCCCATTGCTCGCCGGCAATGTTGTATTCTCCGATGAGATTGATATCCAGAGGGGTCAGCGTGCTTTCGTCCGGCTCCGCAGTGCCGATTACATGCTTGAACAGCGCATTGCCAGCCAGGCGGTTGCCGTAATTTTTATTCCCCGCAAAACCGGGGCTGTGGACCGGCACCACAGGCACCCCCCATTCGGAGGAAGCCGAGGAGCATACCGCATCCAGATCCTCACCGGTCAAAGCTGTCACACAGGTGGAGTATACAAACACGGCAGGGGGATGAAACCGTTCCACAATCATATCAATGGCCTGCCGCAGCTTTTTTTCGCCGCCCATAATGATGTCCTGCTCCGTCAAATCCGTGTTGAAGCCATAACGGTGAAGGGTCGGCCCGGAGGAAAGGCTGCCCCTTCCTTCCCAGCTGTTGCCTGCGCAACCGGCAGGCCCGTGTATCAGGTGCGCCGCATCCGCGATAGGCAGGAGGGTAATCTGGGCGCCGTCGAAGGAACAGCCCCCAGCCGAATCTCCCGGCTTAGGCTTCGGACAGCCTTTTTTCGCCGTTGTGCTGTGCTCGCAATCCGGCTCGGGAATCCAACCCGATTTTCCAATTGTGCCCACGATAATCCCCTCCTTGTTTTCAGTCTATTATACAGGCAATTAACCCGCGCTATTGTTGCATTTGTTTGTCAATTTGCCATCAGCCGCCACCCCTGACGGGTTGGCGGCTGGCGCTGTTTTTCAATTTTATGCCTTCCTTACATTCCTTTATCTTACAAAGTCGAAGCTGTGCGGCTCAGCTTGATCATCCAACTGCTGCAGCAGGGTATTGACCACTGTAGTCAGCACATGCAGAGCGCCTTGGTAGCCCAGAATCGGGAAGCGGTGCAGATGGTGGCGGTCGAAGATCGGGAAGCCGATACGGACCAGCGGAATGCCTGCCGCCTTGCAGTTTTGCTTCAGATGGGTGCTGCCGATGGCGAAGTCAACCGGGTCCGTGAAGAGCAGGGACCGCAGATGCCACAGGTCATGGCCCACATAAACCTTGGCGTCAATGCCATGCGGGGAAGCCTTCAGAAGCTCGTAAGCCTCCGCTTCGAAATCCTTGTCTCCGTTGGAGCAAAGGATATGCACCGGCTCAAGCCCAACCTCCAGACAGAAGGAGATGAGACCAAGAAGAATATCAGGATCGCCTACCAGCGCCACACGCTTGTTATGCAGGTACGGATGGGAGTCAGTCAGGGCATCCACCACTTGAGCACGTTCCTTGATCAGCTCCTGCGGCACCGGCTTGCCGGTAATCCGGGAGATTTCCTTCAGCAGCTTGTCAGTGGCCGTAATGCCAATGGGCGAGTAAACCGCAGAGGTCGGCTGATTCCAGGACTCTTCAATATATTCACGGGTTTTCTTCGTCGAATACTTTTGCAGAGCAAGGGTGGCTTGGGCTCCGGGCGCCAGTGGAACATCCGCCAGCTTGGTGCCGCCGTAGTAGTACTTGTAGCTGCCGTCCGCCGGAGAGTTCAAGCTTTCGCTGTGGTCACCCAGGAAGGTATATTCCACACCGAACAGCTCCAAAATCCGCTTGATTTCCCCAAAATTCGCTGTATAGGTATCAAAACCCGAAATGAGGTTGAGCTTTTCGGTTTTGGGAGCATCTGCCGGACGAAGATCGCCATGGCGTTCCGTCAAATAGCTGATGATTCCCTTGATCATATGGTCGTAGCCCCAGGTATGGGAGCCAACGAAGCTGGGCGTATTGCAATATGCAACCGGGAAATCCTCGGAAATGACACCTTCCTTGCGGGCATTGCCGATAAAGGCGTTCAGGTCATCCCCGATAACCTCAGCCATACAGGTAGTATGAATGGCTACCATCTTCGGCTTGTAGAGAGTAGTGGCATTTTGCAGACCCTCGATCAGGTTCTTCATCCCGCCGAATACGGCACCGTCTTCCGTCATGGATGAGGAAACGGCAGGTACAGGCTCCTTGAAGTGACGGGCCAGATGGCTGCGGAAGTAAGCGATACAGCCTTGGGAGCCATGGGAAAAGGGGAGCGTTCCCTCAAAGCCCAGTGCGCCCAGCACCGCACCCAGCGGCTGGCAGGCCTTGGCCGGGTTAATCACCGTTTCTTTACGGGAGAAGTTGATCTCCTGATATTCGGGAGTCTTCAGAAACTCCTCAATTTCCTTGGCTTGCTCACGGGAGCAGGCCGCTTCGAACACCCGTTTCTTCTCAGCGGATTCCACGTAGGGTGCCGTTTCGAACAATGTATTATGGTCTCTGTATTCGATATCGTCTTTTGCCACAGTTATCCCCTCCGTTTCCTAAAATGGTGATTTCACAAGATTCCAGGCCGGGCTGTTGATGGCCATATCCATGTCGCGGGCGAAAATCTTGAAGCCGTCGAAGCCATGGTACGGTCCGCTGTAATCCCATGAGTGCATTTGACGGAAGGGAATACCCATCTTGTGGTACACATACTTTTCTTTCACGCCGGCGCCAACCAGATCGGTGCCCAGCTTTTCGGCCAGTGCTTCCATTTCGTATGCGGTGGGATCATCATAGATGATGGTGCCTTCCTGAACATCCTTGACCATCCGTTGGTAGTCATCCTTGTGGCCAAACTCGTAGCCGGTGCTGATCACATCCATGCCCAGATCCTCGTAAGCACCAATGGTATGGCCTGCACGAAGGCCGCCGACCATCAGCATAACCTTCTTGCCCTTCAGCTTGGGACGGTACTTCTCAAGAACCTTGTCGGCTTCAGCCTGATACTTGGCGATAACCCGCTCTGCATTTTCCTTGATGGTATCATCGAAATGCGAAGCGATCTCCCTAAGACTTTGGGCAATTTTGGTGGGGCCGAAGAAGTTGTATTCCATCCAAGGAATACCGAAGCGCTCTTCCATGGTGGTACAGATGTAGTTCATGGAACGGTAGCAGTGCAGGACATTCAGCTTGGCTTTGTGGGAGATGGACAGCTCGTTCATGGTACCGTCGCCAGCCCATTGCCCGATTACGCGGAGGCCGATTTCCTCCAGCAGAATCCGGGAGGCCCAAGTATCGCCGCCGATGTTGTACTCCCCAATCATATTGATATCGTAAGGAGTGGTATCTTCAAATTCGCCCTTGCCCAACAAGTGGTCGCGCACTGCATCATTGGCAATATGGTGACCCAGGGATTGGCTGACACCCCGGAAGCCTTCACAACGGACCGGGATAACCGGCATGCTTAGCTCCTTGGCCATTTTCTTGCCAACCGCTTCAATATCGTCGCCGATCAGACCGACAGGACATTCAGATTGAACGGAGATACCTTTCGCCAAAGGGAAAACCTTGGTAATTTCACGGCAGATGGTTTCCAGCTTCTTGTCGCCGCCGAATACGATATCGCGCTCTTGGAAATCGCTGGTTACCTGAAGGACACCAAATACGTCAACACCTTGAGTGCCGTTGGCATAGTTCCGGCGGGTACCCCAGCTGTATTGGCCGCAGCCTACCGGGCCGTGGCTGATATGCACCATATCCTTGATCGGTCCCCATACCACGCCCTTGGAGCCGGCATAGGAGCAGCCGCGCGCAGTCATAACGCCGGGGCGGGATTTGGTATTGGATTTCAGCGCACATCTGCCGGTTTCAATGGTCGGCGCTTCTGCAACCTCATAATGTTTGGCGCGGTCCTTGGCAGTCTTTTCCGGAAATGCTTCGAGCACTTCCTGCACGATTTTCTTGCGCGTCTCCACTGTCAATTTGTCCATAGCTGTACTCATCAGTACGCCTCCCCTCTCGTATGCGGGAGCTCCCGGGGCGGTCTGTTCTCCACCTGGCGCCGCCTCGGGCTCCCATCGCTATTTATTGGCCTGCAGCTTCCTTCTCAGCCAGCTTCTTCAGGGCGGTTTCTTCATCCTCTACTACACCAAAGTCGATCAAAAGCTGTTCCAGCTCATCCATTTCGATGGGGGTAGGAATAGTCATCATATCGTTGTACAGGATTTTCTCGGCCAGCAGCTTGTATTGGGCGGTTTGGCTATGGTTCGGGTTGTATTGGGTAACGGTCATTCTTCTCAGCTCCGCATGCTGTACCACATTGTCGCGGGGCACGAAGTGGATCATTTGTGTATTCAAACGGCGGGCAAGCTCCATGATGAGCTCATCCTCGCGGTCCGTTTGACGGCTGTTACAAATCAGGCCGCCCAGACGAACGCTGCCGGTGGTTGCATATTTCAGGATACCGCGGGCGATGTTGTTGGCTGCGTACATGGCCATCATTTCGCCGGAGCAGACGATGTAGATTTCTTGCGCCTTGTTCTCACGGATCGGCATTGCAAAGCCGCCGCATACAACGTCGCCCAATACGTCATAGGATACGAAATCCATGTCCTCGTAGGCCCCTTGCTCCTCCAGGAAGTTGATGGAGGTGATGATGCCGCGGCCTGCACAGCCAACACCCGGCTCCGGACCGCCGGATTCTACGCACAGGATGTCGCCGAAGCCGGGAGCCACTACATCCTCCAGCTCCAGATCCTCAACTGTACCGCGTTCTGCAGCCAGATGGAGAACGGTTTGCTGAGCCTTGGTGTTCAGAATGAGGCGGGTGGAGTCAGCCTTGGGGTCACAGCCGACGATCATGATTTTTTGACCAAAAGTGGTGGCCAGTTGAGCCAGAGTGTTTTGGGATGTGGTGGACTTGCCGATACCGCCCTTACCATAGAATGCGATTTGTCTCAGTTTCTTTGCCATAATGTTCATCCTCCATTTTTTTGAATATTCTGATTTTTATAATTGAAATAAGGCCTTATTCAACTGGTTTTAACCGTTAGGATACGGTCATTGCCCCGCCGCAGCTTCCTGCGAAGTACTGGTGGAACTTGGCGCTTTCCAGAAGCAATTCATCAATTTCGCCTTTGCGGACCAGGGTAACAATTCCTTTGTCCTTCAGCTTCAGGCTTGGCGATTCTCCGATTCCCGAGCAAAGCAGAATTTCACAATCGGCCAGCATGGTTGCCGTATCATCGAGAATGGTACGTTTGCCGTCGGGATCGCTGCAGTCCGCCGTGCCGTTGCAGTAGGCCTGAACCTTGCGGACTCCCAGGAGCTTGATGCTTTTGCCTGCCACTTCATAGATCAGGAACTCCTTGGCGTGGCCGAAGTGGACATTGACCTTGCCTCCGCCTCTGGTGGCTACCGCCACTCTCACCGATGGTGTTCCGGGTTTGTGGACCACTGCAGATTTGGTGGAGCGCCTGGATTCCAGCAGCTGGTCCAGCTCCTTCAGCTTCTCCTCCCGCTGCTCCCGGGTGTAAACCCGCTTCACGGAGGTGCTGCATTTCCCCTTATCCGCTACACTGGTGTCCTCCCCAAGAAGACCAACCGCATCCGCCCTGCATTGTCTGCAGTGACGCATAACGGGAAGCACCTCCGAGCATTTCTCCTGGACCTCCAGCACCCTAAGCGGGGACGGCTCCTTCATGCCGGCTTTTTCATAAGGGCTGCCCGGTGATATAATGAGGGGCATGATATTATGGGTGAAGGCTCCCAGCTCCTTGACCTTCTCCGCTATTGCCGGCAGATGGTGGTCATTGACGCCGGGGATCAGCACTGAGTTGATTTTGCAGCCAACTCCCCGTTCTGCCATAGCCTTGATGCCCTCCAGTTGGCGGCTGATGAGCAGCCTTGCCGCATCCATGCCGCGGTAGATCTTTCCCTTGTCAGCCACCCAATCATAAATATGCTGGCCAACCTCCGGGTCTACAGCATTGACGGTAACCGTCACATGGTTGATGCCCGCTGCCGCAATCTCATCGGCGAATTCCGCAAGCCGCAAGCCATTGGTGCTTAAGCATAGGCTGAGTCCGGGAATCTGTCCGTTCAGCAATCCGAAGGTTTTGAATGTGGCATCGGGATTGGCCAGGGGATCTCCCGGTCCGGCGATGCCGACGACCGTCAGCTGAGGCAGCGTCTGCAATGTTTCTTCCACGCTTGTGAAAGCTTGTTCGGGGCTAAGCACCTTGCTGACTACACCAGGACGACTTTCGCTGACGCAATCGTATTTGCGGTTGCAGTACTTGCAACGGATGTTGCAGGCCGGCGCCACCGCTACGTGCATTCTGGCGAAATAATGATGTGCGTCTTCGTCATAACAAGGATGACGAAAACTGATCGGTTCCATTCAACCACCTCCTTGTTGATGTTAGTTTTTCTAACATATGTGCTCTTGCTTGATTAATCACATCTTACTCCGGCACACCCCTAGGGTCAACGGTTTTCCGGCCGGAAAGCAGACTTGTAAAAATTCAGACATAATATATGTTAGGTTATATTACACAAACATATCATGAAGCGTTTTCTTTTATTCTAAACATTCGGGTTTTTCCCTATTTTCCTACTGATAACGCCTCTCAACTACATGTATGCGCTTTAAAAAGCGAACATTACCTTCCGATTGTGAAAAATGGTACGAATCCGTTAGGGTAATAACGCCCCGTTAAAGAAAGCCTTTTCATTTTTATGAAGGGATTTTCTCTTTTGAAGGCTCTTTAACAGCTATTTTGAATGATCTAAGATTAATCCATGTAATATAAAATGACATTTCAAATAGCAACCCTGAATGGAAACGCGTTTTCCGCTTTCCGGAAAAACCCGGGCAGCCTGTTCATTCTAATTAGAGGTGTGTGAGAATATGGAAAGACTAGACAGGGATTTTTTCAGAAGAAATACGGTGGAGGTGGCCAAGAGCCTGATTGGCTGCGTTCTGGCACGCAGGTTCGAAGGGGGGATTGCGGCGGCGGTAATCACTGAGACGGAAGCCTACAGGGGAGAGGATGATCCCGCCAGTCACGCCCACAGGGGCCCAACTCCCCGGAACCGGATCATGTTCGGGGAGGCGGGAGGGCTGTATGTGTATTTCAGCTACGGCATGCACCACTGCATGAACGTGGTGACAGAGGAGGAGGGGCAGCCGGGTGCTGTACTGCTCAGGGCTGCGGTTCCTGTCCAAGGGCATGGGTATTTCCGCGCCAACCGCCCCAGAGCACCGGAAAAGCAGTGGATGAACGGTCCCGGCAAGCTGACGGCGGCCTTCGCTATCAATCTGGCCTTTAACGGGTTAGATCTGGCCGGGCCAAAGCAGGAGGAGCTGATCATTCTGCCCGGAGCCCCCTTGCCCTGGACCGCCACACCGCGGATCGGCATCAGCAAGGGAGTGGAGCTGCCCTGGAGATTCCTTGCAGATCCGGGCGCAGCATCAGGCTTAGCCGGGTCATGGGAAACTCAGTGAATCGCCTGCTCGAAGCGCTCTATCATTTGGTTGGTGCCGATGAGCACCATCACATCCTTTTCGAATACCCGGTCCTCTGCAGACGGCGACACAATCACCTCTTCCGGCTTGTTGATGGCCACAATGGTACAGCCAAACTTTTCCCGTGAATTCAGCTCGCGGAGGGTTTTGCCGGAGATTTTGGGTGGAACAGCCAGCTCGGCAATGGTGTAATGGTTGGACAGCTCGATGTAGTCCAGCAGACTGGGCGAGGCCAGGAGATGCGCCACCCGGACTCCCATATCCCGCTCGGGAAAAATAACCCGCTCCACGCCGATCTTTTCCAGCACCCGCCCGTGCAAATCGGACATGGCCTTGGCCACTACTTTCTTGACACCCTGCTCCTTGCACAGAATAGCCGCCAGGATGCTGGCCTGGATATCGTCGCTGATGGCAATAACCACACAATCGAAATTGCGGATTCCCAGGGATCTGAAGACCTCCTCATCGTTCCAATCAGCCAGCACCGTGTGGGTCAGCACATCGCTCATGTCGTCCACGTTGGCTTCCCTCTTGTCGATGCCCAGCACCTCATAGCCCAGACTCATCAGCTCCTTGGCGAGACTGGAGCCGAACCGGCCCAGGCCGATGACGGCATATTGCATTTTCTTCATGGTATGCTCCTTGTCCTGTTGTCCTGCAGTTGGAAACTGCCGGCTTGCTGTGATATGGTTAGAAAAATGCCTGCGAGCCCTCTAAGAGCTTGTAAGTTCGGTTAGAATCCGGTTAAGCCAATTTCCAGTGACTAAGGGTCGCTGAGTTTCCGTTAAATCGCAGACGCCCTCGCCGGTATCACCAGAGAGGAACAGAATGGGCACAGGCATGCCATTTTTGTGTAATTGCCCGGCAGTCTGAACTGGACTTCCGGTATTTCAGATGAGAGAGGAACGCTCCCGTGATCCCTATCCAGTGGAATAAGAAGCTGATTTTGCTTGCTTTTCTCGGAATTATTCTTTATTTTGGCTCGAACATTGCGCTCACCGTGCTCAAAGGCGGCGGTTCGGCAGAGGGCGGACTGGAAACACCGGCAGTCAAGCCGGAGCAAGCCGGTGAAGCCGCTGTGGCCTTTGCCTCCAGCCTGCTGGGCCAGCAGGCTGAATCACCGGAAGCCGCTCTTCAGTCTGACAAATACGCCAACGGCTTCATAACCAAGTACAACCTGAGGGAAGCCTCCGATCAGAACTTGACCGGCCGCATGCATCTTGATTATTGGCTGGTGTCCGCTGAACTGCCCAACGGGGAGAAGCTCCGGGTGAAGGTTGGCTTGGATACGCCCGAGGTATTAGGCTGGGAGCTGCTTACTGTGCGGCGCGTGCAAACCTCCAGCTCAGGTATGTCTCTGGCCACGGAGGCCCTCCGCAAGGCCGGCTACAATCCGCAGGATTTCGACTATAATGCCGCTTCCCCCACTTCCTCTCAAGAGGCAGCAAGCTTCACCTTCACCTCCAAAACCTTGACGGTCGGGGAAGCCCCCTTCGGCGTTACGGTGAAGGTCAACGGGGACCGTGCAGTTTCTGTGAATCCGGAGCTGCAGGTGCCACAGTCCTATCTGGATTGGATCGGTGACCAGGAGCGGATCGTCCGTCTGACCTCTGTCGGGTTCCTCGGATTCACTGCTGTAATGGGAATTGCCGCACTGGTGCTGGCCATCGTAAACCGGAAGCGAGTCCTCTGGTCCCGGGGTCTTCTGCTGACAGGGATCTTCCTTGCACTGTTCCTGATCCAGAATTTCAATGTTACCCAAGCGATGCTAATGGCGGAAACCACAGCACTGACCATGGAAGCTCTTGCCACGATCATCATGAATATCATTATTGTGGCCCTTGCCATGCTGCTGGCACTGGCCGTCTGGTTCAGCCTGCTGGCCGGTGATGAGCAGCTCCGGCGCTTGGGCTTACGCCTGTGGCCACGCTGGCGGGACGCGGATTTCGGACGGGATGTCTTTTATGGCATGGGCCGCGGCTACCTGATTTGCCTGTTCATTCTAGGCATCCAGCAAGTTGCCTTTCTGATTGCGGGCCTGGCCTTTGATTCCTTTACCATCAATGACCCCTCCCAATCCACCTGGAATATGAAATGGGCCTTTCTGTTCCCTGCCTCGGCCTGGGTGGCCGCCATTATGGAGGAGGCCATCTACCGGGTGTTCGGCGTTGCCGTACTGAAGCGCCTCTTCCGGTTTACCTTCCCGGCCGTGCTGGTCTCCAGCTTCATCTGGGGTCTGGGCCATACGGGATATTCCATCTTCCCCAGCTATACCCGGCTGATGGAAGTTACGTTGCTGGGCATTATCTTCGGCTATGTTTTCCTGCGCTACGGCTTCCTTACTGCTGTGTTCGCCCATGCCATCATGGACAGCCTGCTGATGTCCATCTATCTGGTGGTGGAGCAGCCTACGCTGCCCCATATTCTGGCCGCCATCTTCTACGTCATTCTGCCGGCGCTAATCGGCTTTATTATCCGTTATCTTCATCCGCGGTTTGGAGGTCCGCGCCGGAATCCTCCGGAAGCGGTCCAGCCTCCTTATGGAGTCCCGCAAGGATAGTGCGGGCCAGCTTTTCCCCGATTCCCAGGGGCCGGAAATCCTCGATTCCGGCCTCTTTGATTTTTTTGAGGGAGCCGAAATGCTTCAGCATGGCCTTGCGCCGCTTCTCGCCTATGCCGGGAATGGCGTCCAGCTGAGAGGCAATCATGGACTTGGCCCGGGTCTCCCGGTGGAAGGTGATAGCAAACCGGTGGACCTCATCCTGGATGCGTTGGAGCAAATAGAATTCCTGGCTATCCCGCGGCAGGGGGATCACCTCCGGCGGATCGCCGGCCATAAGCTGCGCCGTCTTGTGCTTATTGTCCTTGACCAGCCCGCATACAGGGATATACAAGCCCAGCTCGTTCTCCAGCACATCCAAGGCAGCAGCGATCTGCCCTCTGCCACCGTCCACCACCACCAGATCGGGCGGCGTCAGATTCTCCTTCAGCACCCGTTCATAACGGCGGCGGATGACCTCCCGCATGGTTTCGTAGTCATCCGGCCCCTGAACGGTGCGGACCTTGTACTTGCGGTATTCCTTGCGGTCAGGCTTGCCGTCGGTGAAGACCACCATGGCAGAGACCGGATCAGAGCCCTGGATATTCGAGTTATCAAAGGCCTCGATACGCCGTACCGTGCCAAAGCCCAGCCAGCTGCCCAAATTCTCCA
>JAQSYT010000456.1 GCA_029256065.1 Paenibacillaceae bacterium | reverse complement strand
TGAAATCCGCAAACATGCGGTTGTCATCAAAGCCGGCAGCAGCCAGCAGCCTGTTGAGCTGTTGCAGGGGGTAGGCCCGCTGTTCATGGGCTTCATCAAAGCGGCTGTATAACCCGCCTTGCGGCTCCTTCACAAAAAACGCCAGGTCATGGCTGATGAGGCAAAGCTCCTCGTCCAGCCCACACTCCCAGATATACGACAGATCCTCCTCATTGTACACAAAGGGCTGGTTCTCCGCATAATCCAGCAGTGTCTTCTCTGTATGCACATCGAACAGGAAAACACCGCCCGGCTTCAACCCTTCGAAGGTCCGGTTGAAAACAGCCGCCACATCCTCTTCCTCTGTCAAGTAGTTCAGACAGTCGCAAAAGGAAACCGCCGCATCCGCCAGCTCGTCCAGTTCCCACTCCCGCATGTCCTGAGCCAGCCAGACCGGACCAGGCACAGAGCCCCGGGGACCAGACAGAAGCTCCCGGCTTTTGTCCTCGGCAATGGAGAGCATAGCCTCCGACAGATCGATGCCGTATACCCGGTAGCCTTGCGCAGCCAGAGGAATGGCGATGCTGCCCGTTCCGCAGCCTAAATCCGCCACCACGGGGCGGACCGCATCCGCCCCTGATGCTCCCGGCTCCGCCAGTCCTTTACGGCTGAAGGCCTCCAGAGCAAAGGCGATCCAATCCCCGTACGGCATATCCTCCATCAGACGGTCATACACCAGTGCAAATTTGCCGTAGCTCATGCCTCTTCCGGGCCTTTCTCCGTTTCCTGCTTCAGATAGGTCCAGTTTTCCTTCTGGTAAACCAGCCCCTCCTTCATCAGCTTGCCCAAGGCCCGCTTAAAGGCCGCTTTACTGATGCCGAAGCGCTTCATAATAATATCCGACGGAGTCTGGTCGGAATACGGCATGCCGCCGCCCTCGCGCTGACGGAGCGCCTCCAGGAGCCGCTCTGCATCCTCGTCGCGGCCAATTTGCTTCAGCGGCTTCATGGACAAATTCACCCGACCGTCCTCACGGACATGGGTTACCCGGACCTTGACCTCCTCACCAACACGCAGGAGGTGTGTCCGCTCGGAGGTATGAATCATGCCGAAGGCGCCAAAGCCCAGCACACCACCTTCTACAATAACGAAGGTTCCGTCCTGCAAGGGCTTATACACCCGGGCCTCCATCCACTGGTTCTTCCAGGATTCGGGCGCATGGAACACCAGCTCCTCCAGCTCCCGCTCGCCGGCCAACCGTCCCAGCATCCGGCCTTGCTTATCATGATCAAGCAGCACGTAAAGCTTGTCCCCTACCTGTGGGCGCAGCTCCTGAAGATCCGGAAGCTCCCGGAACGGCAGCAGCAGATTACGGCCGATGCCGATGTCCAGGAAAAGTCCGAAGCGGGGATGGATGTCGGTAACCTCAAGCAGCCCCACCTCCCCCAGCAGCAAACGGGGCCGGCGCATGGTTGCCGCCAGCCTGTCCTCCGTATCATGGAACAGATATACCTCAATCTGTTCTCCTTGCTTGACGGTTCCCACAATCTCTGTATAGTGGAGCAGCACATCCTGGCTGCCGTCCGTCAGAAAATAACCGTAAGGCGCCTTTTCTCTGGCCACTTGAAGCGTAACCGCCGTTCCGGCCTGCAAGTTCAAGGTCATACCCGCTCAACCACTTTCGCGTCAGACCACAGACGCTCGATATTGTAATATTCCCGATCCTCCCGGTGGAACACATGGGCGACTACATCACCCAGATCAACCAGTACCCATCTGGCTGTGTTGACACCTTCGATACCCCGCACATGGACCCCATGCTCGTCAGCCCGCTTACGTATTTCTGTAGCAATAGCCTGCACCTGGGTCTCGGAATTACCGTGGCAGATTACAAAATAGTCCGTCACCATGGACAATCCCTCTAAATTCAGCGCCACCAGATTCATGGCTTTCTTATCCTCCGCGGCATCCATTACCAAAGACATCACGGCTTCCGGCTTTAAACTCATTCATTTATTCCTCCCCTGTTGTTTATGAATCCTACTTGTTGGCAAGCCCAATCAAAGCATTGCGGGACAGGACCGTTAACGGATAGATCGGCTGCCCCTTTTCCAGTAAAAATGAAATTGTCGAATCGAACCCGGCCACTAGCGCCTTCTCAAGACTATGTTCAGCCAATTGCCGGATCTTATGCACACCGGGGAAATCCCGGCCTACTTCAATGTAATCCGCCAAACAGACGATTTTGTCCAAAAGAGTCATGTTCACCCGGCCTGAGGTATGCCAGCGGACAGCGTCCAAAATTTCCTCATCCGCAATTCCCGTTTCGGCAGGCAAAACTGCGGCTGCCGCAGGGCCGTGCCATAAGGCGGCTTCGTAATCCAATAAATCCTCTGCCGCATGATGGTCAAGCAAGGCTTTGCGCAGCTTATCCACCGGCCAATATTTGCAGTAATCATGGAGCAATGCCGCCAGCTCCGACTTTTCCCTGTCCTCTCCGAAGCGCTGCGCCAGGATACAAGCGGACTCCATTACGCCCAGGGTATGGGACCAGCGTTTGGCGGGCATCTGGCTTTTGACCTTTTCCATCAGTTGATCGTTAGGCATAGAGTCCTTTTCCCTCCATATACAGCCGTACCGGCTCCGGGACCATATACCGGACTGTCTGCCCGGTGCCCAGCCGCCGGCGGATTTCTGTCGATGACAGCTCCATAAGAGGCATCGGCGCCAGTGTGACCCGGCTGCGTATCGCTTCAGGCAGCTCCTCCAGAGCCAGCGTGTAGCCTGGCCGCGCCAATCCCACAAAGCGGATACGGCGGACAATGTCCTCAATGCGGCGCCAATGGGGCAAATACATTACCATGTCCGCACCGATGATAAAACAGAAGCTGTCCGCAGGATAAAGCTCGGTTAACAGCTCTACTGTATCGATGGTAAAGGATGTGTCGTGTTTGGCAATTTCAATATCCGTTACCTTGAATTGGGGATTCCCCTCTACTGCCAACCTGGCCATAGCCAGCCTGTCCTCCGGACCCGCCACAGCTCCATTCTGCTTATGAGGGGGGACAAAGGCAGGCATAAACCAGACCTCATCCAGCTGCTCCGCCTCCCTGGCCAGCTCTGCAGCCAGCAAATGCCCCACATGAATGGGGTCGAAGGTACCGCCCATTATGCCGATCCGCATGCCGATTCCCCCTCGGATTACCGCGGAAGCACGATTTGTTTGTTGTCTGTTGATTCCTTGTACAAAATCACCGTTTTGCCGATGAGCTGAACCAGCTCCGCTCCCGTTCCCCGGGCCAGCTCTTCTGCCACCTCATGCTTGTCATCCGTATTGTTGGTCAGGATGGATACCTTCAGAAGCTCCCGGACCTCAAGTGCTTCGGCAATGCTCTTCAGCATATGATCATTGATTCCGCCCTTGCCAACCTGAAAGATCGGGTCCAAATGATGGGCTTCCGACCGCAAATACCGTTTTTGTTTCCCTGTAAGCATGCTTGC
>JAQSYT010000081.1 GCA_029256065.1 Paenibacillaceae bacterium | reverse complement strand
TAAAATTAAGGTGGCTGTTAAGACCAGTTATCTCCTGCAGTTTCATAGTTGTTAAAAATTCTCACATTTCTGTGGGTTACTTTGGCTAATTGCTTTTTTTCTTCGGGAGTCAGCAATAATCTAGTTGTGTTGGCTTCTGGACAGGAAATCTGTTCTACTTTTGTATTGCGGACTGTTTGGGATAAAGCAGGTGTAAGATGAATAGATGGCATCCACAGCAACTCCTCTGAAAGGTTTAAATTCCTAGATTAAGAATATCAAAAAATAGCGGGTTTTGAAACAGGAGATGAGACGAATGAGATTGAAAAATAAAAGAATTTATCTTGGCCTGTCGATTCTTTTACTACTAATGGGATGGCTTGCTTTTGTGACAATCAGCAGACCATATTTGGGAGTTACGGTGGAAAAAAATGCTTCACAAAAATGGGTAGTCTCCGAGCTCTCCCAAAAAGGGGTCGGACAACATCATTTTCTTATTGGGGATGAAATTTTATCTATAGATAATAAATTGCCTGGGGAAAATCAATCAGTTCAAAACTGGGGAAGCCTTAATAAGAGTACAAGCATCGAAATTTTTCGCAATCAGGAAGTATTACGAATTGATTTCGGCAATAAAGGTATAACTCTGTATGATGCCACTTCTATTTTCGAAAGTATTTTCTGTATGTTACTGGCCGGTATTATATTTGTGCGTATTCCTAACTCTCCTTCAGCTGGTCTTTTAGCTGTGGTTTTTTTGTCCGGAGCTGTTATCTACATGAGCCAAGGAGCTTCCATAAGGGGAGAGGGTTTAGCAAAGCTTTCTATTGAAACCTTTTTGACAGTTCTCCCAATTTTGTTTTTTCATTTTTTGATTGCCTTTTTTAAAGAAAAAAGCGAAATCCATCTGCCTAAAAAAACATTAATATTGTTTTATGTTTTTGCATTTGCCGAGTTTTTATTTCGCTTACCGTATTTGTTCTCCAACGAATGGACAAAGATTGTGCATAAGATAGCTCCTACTGCATCACTCGCATTATTCATTATCACGTTTGTTTACAATTTGGGTTTTTTAGTATATCTCTACTTCAAACATGGTAGAAACCGAACTTATTTGGCTTCAATCATTAAATCCATTTGGTATGCTCTTTTTGTTTCTTTTTTGCCTATAGTCAGTCTCTCTTTCCTACCAATGATATTTACCGGTGATTCCATTGTTGACGCGGTCTACACCAGTTGGTTTCTTCTGCTCTTTCCCGCATCTTTCGCTTATCTCATTGCATCTGACCAGCTTTATGACATTGGCTTAGTATTCCGGCGATTCCTGTTTGGTTGTTTGTTGGCGGTGGTTCCCTCTTCCCTTATCACTGGCCTGTTCAGTGCCATGTTCCATCAAACGGCCACCAAACAGATGATTGTGTTTGTATTTGCCAGCACCCTGCTGGCTTTAGCGTTAATGCTGTACTCCACAGAATATCTGACTACCCGGCTGGAGCCAATCTTCTTTCCGCGGAAGGCGATGCTGAAAACCTCGCTTAAGAAAATCTCCAAAAACCTGAGTACCGTTTCCACCATGCGGGAAATGAAGGATATTTTTCTGGCGGATATCGTGCAGACGGTGGAGGTCCGTGGCGGTGCTATCGTCTGCCAGTATCCCGATAGTGTGGAAGCCATCACAGCAGGAGAGTTGGATGCAGAGGAAATCAAGTCTCTCCTGGCTGAGCATGAATTATTTGATAATGACCATTACACTTGTCTCGAAATCAGCCGGACGGAGGAATCCACCAATTACCTGGTAATGACCCGGAAGCGGACCAATGTCCTGTTGAGCCGGGAGGAGCAGCAGTGGCTTAGCCTAATTACCTCTTATCTGGAGGTCAGCCTGGAGAATGTCCATCTGATCCGGACCCTGACCACCAAGCTGCAGGATTTGTCCTCCCGGTTCAGCGATGATACGTCAGCGGTGGAGTTCCAATGGTTCCGCAAGGTGATGTTTGAATTGCAGGAGGAGGAACGCATCCGGATTGCTTCGGATTTGCATGATACGACGATGCAGGATTTGTTTTTCCTGAAACGCCGGTTCGCCGGCTTGATGGAGAAGTATGTGATGAACCGGGAGGACAAGGAGCATCTGGACAATATTCTCAAGTTTGTGGATCTGATCAATGCCAGCCTGCGGCAAAGCTGCTTTGAGCTGAACCCCCATCTGCTGCGGGAAATCGGGCTGGTTGCTACGCTGCGCCAGTATTTGGAGAAGGAGGCGTATATGGCCCCTTTCCACATCCATTACGAACCCGGCAACGGCACCGCCCGGATAGAGCAGGAGCCGCTGATTAACAAACGCCATCTGCTGCGGATTGTCCAGGAGCTGTTAAACAATGCGAAAAAACATTCCCAAGCCTCGAAGGTCAGCTTCCGGCTGTCGGCTACGCCCCAGCAATTCCAGCTGATCTATGAGGATGACGGCATCGGTATCCGGCCTATGGAGCCTGGGATGCGGGAGATTGGCGGGTCCGGTGTGGGAATGGAGCAGATGAAGGGCCGCATTTTGCTGATGCAGGGCTCTATGAAAATGAAGGAATCCTCCGGTCCTGGGGTGCATATGACGATTTCTATCCCGCTGCATGAGCAAGAGCATGATTTGAACCGCAAGAGTATGTAGGTAGGATGAAGCAGCTGCCGGCAGAGACCGGAAGTACCGGGCCCCGCGGCAAAAGATCACCCCATAATAGGTCATACGAAAGATGCTCTCGCCACAACAGGCCAGGGTATTTTTCTTGTTGGAGACGTTGGAAATGAACCTGGGCAACACATCGTTTATAGTCAAATAAAATTGACGCTCTAAAGAAATTCATGCATAATATCTTTAGAATGATCCGGGAGGTAAATGCTATGCCAAATATAAAATCCAGTACAGACCTGCGTAACAACTACAATGAAATTTCCACTTTCTGCCACGAAAGCCGTGAGCCTGTTTTTATCACAAAAAACGGGCAGGGTGATCTGGCGGTCATGAGTATTGAGACTTATGAAGCGCTTAGCGGCAAGCTGGAACTCTATCGTCTGCTTGATGAAGGAAGAGCGGCGGTCAAAGCGGGTAAGAAACGTCCGCTTCAGGAGGTCATGAAGGATATCAAACGGGGCATTTCTGATGGCGAAATATAGGGTAGATGTATCTGAACCGGCCGAAAACGACCTCAGGGACATTGTCCGGTATATTGCTTCACAGTTATCCGCTCCTGTATCTGCCCTCCATATGATGGTCCTTCTCGAAGAGGCAATGACAGATTTGGCCGATATGCCTCAACGATGTCCGTTTGTTGTAGACGAGCGCCTATCCCAATTGGGATACAGGAAGTTAACTGTAAAAAACTATGTTGTGTTTTTCTCCATTGACGAGAAGAACAGGGTTGTTGACATCGAAAGGATTTTGTACGGCAGGCGCGACTGGCTCAGATTATTATAATTGATAATAGACGACAAGGGATTCACTTAGCCATTAGCTTGTAGTAAAATGGAAGCAGCTGCCGGCAGAGGCCGGTGGCTGCCAGGCCCCGCGGCAAAAGGGGCGGAGAAACAAGGAGAGCTGAGTAAAGATGAGTGGAGCCGGGAAAGACAGGTATCCTCAAATCGGGGTCGCAATGACCTGCCGGGATTTTGAGGAGTACGGACGTATGTTTTCATGCGAGTTTGAGCGGGGGGAAAGGGTGCTGGATGTGGCTGCAGGCGCATCGTCCTTTGCCGCGTATGCCCGCAAGCAGGGGATTCAGGCGGTTTCCGCCGATCCGCTGTATACCCTCGGGCCACAGGAAATGGCCGAACGCGGCTTGCGTGAATTGGAGGAGTCCTCCGCCAAGCTGGCTAATTTGCAGCATGTCTATAACTGGAGCTATTATGGCTCGGCAGACAGGCATGAATCGCTGCGGCGCCAATCTCTGGAGCTATTTCTGGAGGATTATAGGCATTTGGCCGGGACGGAAGCCTATGTGTCCGCCATGCTGCCTAGGCTGCCTTTTGATGATGAAAGCTTTGACAGGGTGCTGTGCAGCCATTTTCTGTTCTTATATGGGGAGCAGTTCGGCGAGCAGTTTCACCGGGAGGCGGTTGTGGAGCTGGCCCGGGTGACCCGGCGCGGAGGCGAGGTGCGGATTTATCCGCTGCTGGATCTGAAGTGGAGTCCGTATGCTGGACTTGGGGAGCTGATGGCTTTCCTGGAAGACCGGGGGTTGTCACCGGCGTTAGAGGAAACCTCACTTTCCTTTATACCGGGTTCGCATCAGCTGCTGGTGATCCGCAAGCCGTGATGTGAAGACGGAGGTTACTGAAGAAATCATGTTAGTGTAAAAGATAAGGACCCTCCTCCCGCATATGTGCGGGTCGGCAGGGTCCTTTTTTGCGTTAATGGGGTGTTTGCGGCTGGAGCGGAGTGATAGTGAACAGCAAATGTTTGCTATTTCGAAAATGAGCCGCATTTTTGCAGAATAGCATACCTAAAATGTACGCTATTGGTGAAAATAGGCGGGTTTTTAACGTAAAACCCGGCAATAGCAACCATTTTGTGATCGCTATTCAAGCGAAAAGAAGGCAGCAGGGGGCATAGCGTACATTGTTTGGCGCTTACATGGGCAGCGGCCCTGCGGGTGGTGGCGGGACACCCTTAGTCTCCGATCCCCTGGACCTCCCGCCACAGGGTTTTGTTCCGGTACTCCTGCTGGCTGCCCACTTCCTCGCCGAACCAGTCCGGCGCCGCAAAGCCTTCTGCTTCCTCCACAGAAGCGAACTCCACCTCTACCGTTTTGAGGTTAAACTGGTTGTAATCGTCGAGTTCAAACAGTCTTCCGGCTGCGTCCAGCACCTTGGTGCGGGTTTTGATCAAGGGGAGGCGGCCGGAGCCCTCCAGAAGCTGGTTGTATATTTCTTCGCTGATGTCGTACTCCGCTTCGCCGCGGGAGAGGCCGTGGCCTCTTTTGTACGTATGGGTGTAATGGGGTGTTCCCCCGTCTCCGGGTGCCAACCGGCGGATGCGGATTTCCTCTGTTTCCGTCAAGGCCAGATAGGTTTGCTCGATGACCTCCCGTCCGGCCAGCTTCAGCTCGCCGCTGTCCAACAGAGCTTGGGGATAGGCAGACAGAAAAAATTTGCGTTCGATTTCCTGGTTCATCGGGATGCCCCTTTCATCATCGTATCCATTTGCGCTTCCTTATTGCGAGTGTACAGATGGGTAACCAAAAAGCCCACAAAGGCCACAAATGCGGAGACAGCCGCTACCCTATATAGGATAGCCCCGCCCCAGGCATCATACACCCGGCCGCCGACGAAGCCGCTGACCAGCCCGGAGAAGCCGCTCCAGGTCATATTGAATACGGCTTGGCCGGTGGCACGGTATTCATCGGGCACCAGCTGCTGCAGATAACGGAGGGCTGTCACCAGGAAGATGCCGAAGGACAGACTGTGCAAAGCCTGTAACGGGATTATCCAGGCGGGGCCGCTGACCAGGCTCATCAGCAGGAAGCGGACCACATACACGCTGCAGGCTACGGCCAGAAGTGGCAGCTCCTTGTATTTGTGCCCGTGTTTGTTCAAATAGAAGAATACCGGCACCTCACTCAGTGCGGAGGTCATCCAGGCCACACCTACGAGATTCTTGCCGCCCAGATCCTTCAAATAGGTGGACAGGAAGCCGTCATTGGAGCGGTGGGCAATGGACATGAAGAAGATCAGACCCAGAAACCAAAGCAGCTTCCGGTTGAAAATAACCTTCACCAGTCCGGAGAGGTCCATTTTCTTCATGCCTGAACGGCTGTCCTTCAAAAGAAACGCCAGGCATAAGGACAATGTGACACTGCCCACGGCCAGTATGCTGATTACCTCAACGCCCAGCTTGTTCAACACAAGGCCAACCATTACTGCCGCAAAGCCGAAGCCGAGAGACCCCCACATGCGGAAGAAGGCATAGCTTTTGCCGCTTTTCTTCGTGTACAGGAGAATCTGGCTGTCGTTCAGCCCGTTCAAGGGGGTCTGGAAGAAGTAAAAACCGGTGACAATGACGAACAGTACAGAGTATACATCTGTGCTGAACAAGAGCAAAACCATTGCCAGCTGGCCGAAGAGGATAACAATGATGGTTTTTTTGAGCGTCTGGAACCGGTCGCTGATCAAGCCCCAGAACAGATTGGATACTATGCCTACCGCAGGGCCGATGGAATACAGGGCGCCGATCTGCAGCTTGCTGTAGCCCAGAGAATCATAATAAAGCGGGAAGAAGGAGACCACCAGGGCCATCGTCATAAAAAAAGAAAAGGAAAAGGAATTGATGACTGCTTCTTGCTTCTTCAAGCTGAGGCCTTCTTTCTGTCCATATTCATGAGGCCGGAGCAAGCCGGCACGGTAAAGTCATCCCGGAAGCCGCTGTCCGGGGGAGGCTGTTTTCTCTCCACGCAGTGCGGAGCGAAGCGCCCACAGCACGAAGAGCAGCTCGGCAGTTACACCCAGGGATTGGGCCAAGGCGCCTACACGGCTGTTCAGGCCGGGAGCCGCTGTCAGGCAAATCACCAGTGTAAGCAGGACGACGGACACATTGGCGGCTTGTGACCAGACCATAATTTTCGTTTGCCCCTTCAGCATCAGCAGGCCATTGGCGAAGTCCAGCCAGGTGAAGGCAAAGGTCATGATGACGAACAAACGCAGCGCCCGGAGGCTTTCCTCCAACAGCAGCTCCTTGGCTCCAAGGGGATGGGTCATGACCCAGGCGCCTGCGGGAGTGAAGCTCAGAAGTGCCAGCAGCAGGCCGGGCATAAAGGCAAGGAGCAGGGTGAATTTCTTCACCTGCTGGGGATCGGTGCGGTAGAAATTCAGCACGATCTGATGCAAATACGAGAACATGCTCAGCACCAGCTGGCACACGCTCCCCGCCAGCGCAAAGGCGGCGATAGAGCGGGCTGCATCCGGGGTTTTGCCCAGTGCGATATTAATGGCAGGACCGATAATTACTGCGATCAGCGAAGAATAGAGGAGCGGCCGGTAGAAGGAAAAAATCTGGCTGGGGCGCTCATAAGGGTGGTTCTCCACCTTCTCGGGGAGAGACCGCTTGTACAGGCGCATGCCTTCAAAAAAAGCCACACAAGCCTCAATGATCATGCCTGCCAGGAAAATCACGGCCCCCACCTGGCTGCTGTCCACCCCTCTGGCAATGTAATACTGGGATAGGGCGTACATGCCCAATAGCCGGATCACCATGCCGATGGTCAGCCAGAAGGTCCGTTTGTTGAATATAATGATGCCGTGGAACAGGCAGCGGATGCCGGAGAAGATACTGACGAACATCACTACCCGGTACACATGCATAATCGGCTGCACCTCTTCGTCCTTGGCACCGAACAAAGTTCCGAAGATAAGGTCCCCCAGTCCGGTATAGGAAACCAGAATACCGAAGGTGAATATAGCCGCCAATAAATAGAAAGCCACCCGTGCTACGGCCCGGAAGGAAATCCGGTCGCGCACTAAGGCGGAGCAGGTTTGGCGAAGCAGGATGGCGGGTTTTTCGGTAATCCCCAGGAGACTCATGGCTACAGCGTAGCTTGCAATGATCTCCTCCGGGCGTTCCGCTCTGGTCAATGTGCCGTTGATAATAACGTGGGAGATGGTGACCAGACTGGCCGAAAGACTCAAGGGAATAAAAAAAGCGAACATTTGGGAGAGTCTGACTCCCGGTTTTTCGGGCGGGACCGTTCCGGTTCCTTGGAAATTCATGATGCGTACTCCTGTCTGGCGTGATAGTCAAATTAGATTATTGCTTAGTATAACACGATTGACTGTGGTTAGGAGATAAAATATAATGCAAGCAATGATGGTGCAAGTTGAGCTTGCGAAAAATTTCACGAGAGCCACATAAAGTTCGGGATTTGTTCTTTGGGATTGCCCGGCTTTACGGTATAATCGAAATTGGCACAAGGAAATGGAGGAAGGGATAATGAGGGGACCGGCGTTCACCGTGTTGGTGGAACGTTTGCGCGACCACGATCCGGGATTGTTCCCAACGGGTGTTTGGAACGAGGAGCTGGATCAGGAGATCACGGACCTGGTGACATCCAGTCTCGCAGAGGACCGCTCCCAATTCGACCTCGCCTATGGAATGGCTGTTAAGGCCGGACTTCACCTGTGGAATGAAAGTTTGCACCGTTCCCATGTACTCAGCCAGGATATTCTGAATCCGACGGGCTGTTACTGGCACGGGCTGATGCACCGTATGGAGGGCGATTACGACAATTCGAAATATTGGTTTGATAAGGCGGGCAAACATCCCATCTTCAGCCGCCTCCAGTTTATTAAGGAGGATATCGTCTATGACGGCGATTGGGAACATGCCACCAGCCATGAGCTGCGGGTAGGCTTGCATCAATTGTACGTCCAGCGCTCCTGGGATCCGATTCTGTTTGTGGATTTGGTTCAGGGCACCGTTACTACCGGCTATGAAACCAAGCTCGAGAAAATTCTTACGGCACTGCAGAAGCAGGAGATTATCACGCTGCTGGAGTATTCCTACCGCAATGCCTGTGGGGGACAGACCATTGAGCCATTTAACCGATAAGACATTTGTTTACCCGGAGGGTCCCTTCGCTATGATGCGGCGGGTGTACAGCTATGTGCTGCCGGAGGTCAAGGGACAGCTGGCGCATTGGCGGGAGCAGGCGGAGCGGATGCCGGATGAGGAGCTGCGGAAGCAGGCGCTGGCCAGCATGCGGGACAAGGAGTTTCATTGCATCGGCGGCTCCATCTATGCCGCAGCCAATGTAAATGCCCGGCATATGCTGATTCCGCTGGTTGTGGCGCTTCAAACCATCAGCGACTATCTTGACAACCTGTGTGACCGCAGCACCTCCCTTGATCCCCAGGATTTCCGGATGCTTCATCAAGCCATGCTGGATGCTGTCGATCCTGCCTCGCCTGTAAACGATTACTATGCCTTCCGCAAGGAAAAGGAAGACGGCGGTTACCTGGAGAAGCTGGTCCGCACCTGCCAAAGCTGCATCCTGATGCTGCCGTCCTATACCCAAGTGGAGACGGAGGTCCGGGAGCTGGTCTCCTATTACTGCGATCTCCAGGTATACAAGCATATCAGGAAGGATCTCCGGGAAGAGGAGCTGCTCAACTGGTGGGCGCTTCACCGGAAACGGTATCCCACCATCCGTTGGAACGAGTTTGCCGCAGCCACCGGGTCCACCTTGGGGATGTTCATGCTGTTCCTCGCCGCCTCCGATCCCAGTCTGGAAAAGGCTGAAGTGGCAGCCATCCGGGATGCCTATTTCCCATATGTGTGCGGGCTTCATATTCTGCTGGATTACCTCATCGACCAGGAGGAGGACCGGCTGGGCGGCGATCTGAATTTCTGCAATTATTACAGCCAGGGGGAAGCCCTGGACAGAATTTCCATGGTGGTGGACTCTGCCCGGACGAAGGTGGACGCACTGGCGGCGCCCAAATTTCACCGGCTGGTGATTGAAGGCCTCATTGCTCTGTATCTGTCCGACCCGAAGGTCAAGACCCAGGCGGATGTGGTCAAAATCAAGCGCCGGCTTATGCGGAACAGCCCGATGACACGCCTGTTTTTCTGGGTAAACAGTGTTTGGATTCGGTTCTCTTCATTGAATTAATCTTAAGGAGGCAAATAACAATGAGTGCAGTCAAATCAATCGCAGTGCTTACCAGCGGAGGCGACTCCCAGGGAATGAACGCAGCGGTCCGCGCAGTGGTGCGCAGTGCCATCTATTACGGACTGGATGTATATGCCGTGCAGCGCGGCTATTATGGCCTCATTCACGATGACGTACGCAAGATGGACCTTCGCAGCGTGGGCGATATTATCCAACGGGGCGGCACCATTCTCCAGACCGCCCGCTGCAAGGAAATGATGACACTGGAAGGCCAGCAGACTGCCGCGGACAATCTCCGCAAGCGGGACATTGACGGACTGGTGGTCATCGGCGGCGACGGCTCCTACCAAGGCGCAGACAAGCTTTCCCAACTGGGCATTAAGGCCATGGGCCTGCCGGGCACTATTGATAATGATATTTCCTTCACGGACTATACCATCGGCTTCGATACTGCTGTCAGCATCGTAGTGGACGCCATCAACAAGCTGCGGGATACCATGTCCTCCCATGAACGCGCGTCTATCGTAGAGGTTATGGGCCGTCATTGCGGCGATATCGCCCTGCATGCGGGCCTGGCCAGCGGAGCGGAGAGTATCCTGGTTCCGGAAATCCCCTTCAATGTGGAAGAGGTAGCCGACCGGATGAAGGAAAACTTCGTCAACGGCAAACGCCACTCCATCGTGGTTTTGGCAGAGGGCGTAGGCAGCGGCGATGATATCGCCAAGGCTATTACCTCCCGGGTGAACATTGATGCCCGTCTGACTGTATTGGGCCACATCCAGCGTGGCGGCTCGCCGACCCATAAGGACCGCATTCTCGCCAGCCAATTGGGCGACTTCGCCGTACGCCAGCTTATCGCAGGCGACTCCGGCAAGGGCTGCGGCGTGATTAACGGCCAACTGGTGGCCACCGACATCCATAAGGTTATCACCACCAAGAAGGAATTCAACATGGAGATGTATGAGCTGGCTTCCCGGCTTTCCCAATAATCCGATGAACGTCAAGAATCCCTGGATAACCGGTGCGGATGCTCCGGATGCCCGGGATTTTTTTCTGCGCCTGCGATCAATAGCCCTGGCTCAAATCCACCTCATTCTGCAGGGGACTCTCAGGGTCCTCTGCCAATCTCCGCAGGTTCTCCCGGACGATACCTGCGGCACGTTCATTGTAATGTGGGCTGGAACCCGCCACGTGGGGGGTAATCAGTACATTGGGCAGCTCCCATAAGGGTGATTCCGGAGGGAGAGGCTCCACCTCGAACACATCCAGCGCCGCACCGGCAATGGTACCGTTCTGAAGGGCGGCAATCAGCTCCGGCTCCGAGACTACAGTGCCCCTGGCCAGATTAACCAGGCAGGCGGAGGGCTTCATGGCTTGGAGCTGCTCTTTGCCGATCAGCCCTTGGGTATCGGGTGTGGAAGGCACGATTACTACGACATAGTCGCTATCCCCAAGCACGGACAGAAGCCCGTCCGGACCCTGGAAGACCGCATCAAAGTGCAGCTCGGACCGCCCGCTGGTATTGTACCCCAATGTTCGCATGCCGAAGGCCTGCGCCTTGGCCGCGATGGCTTGACCGATGCTGCCGGTGCCCAGAATCCCAACAGTCTGCCCGTGGAGCTCACCCGAAGAGACACGCTTACCCCACCGTTTGTCCAGCTGATTGGAAAAATGCAGGTCCGCCCGCCTGGCCCATTGCAGCATCTGCAGCAGAGCAAACTCGCTCATCTGAATCTGATGAACGCCTTTGGCATTGGTCAGCCGGATGCCCCGCTTGCGCAGCTCCTCAAGAGGCAGCTTGTCCGCACCCGCGGACATAATTTGCACCCACCGGAGTTTGGGCAGCTCCTCCAGCAGATCCGCGTCGGGCATTCCGCCGCCGGTGACGACGAAGCCGTCCGCATCAGAGGCTTGGGCTGTAACATCCCCGCGGCTTCTGCAGGGAATCAGCTCTATGCCATGAGGCAGGCCGGCTTCCAGCAGCGGGAGAAGAGAATCCGCATTATTTGGTGCATAGACGATGATCTTCATTCCGAATACCCCCTTTTTCTTTTCATCATAACGCTATTTCTGGTAAGATAAAACTCAAGTTTATCCGGTTAGGCCGTCCAGGGGCTGTAAGACACCCCTTATTCTTTACCCCGAAAGGTGGAATTTGCACGATGTTTTTGTATAAGCTGGAGATCAAATTAGTGGGTACCCATGTCTGCCTGATTGTGCTGGCGGATTCCGATGAAGCAGCCTTCGGATATGCGGAGGGCCATCTGGTCCGGCATTATATCAAAAAACCGGAGGTTTTGGAAACCGTCATTGTGGAGAAAAAGCGGGTGGAAAAGGGCAGCGGCTATGTGATTGAAACAGGAGAGTTTTAATCAGACGGGCAAAGCCTGGAGAGGAGAGAGGCTGTGAAGGTCATTGTGTTAGCCGGAAGCAACCGCAAGGCTGCCTCCAGCAGGAATTTGGCTCAAGCCATTGTGCTGCAGATCAGGGAAAAGGGACATGAGGCGGTGCTGGTTGACCTGTACGGGCAGCCGCTGCCCTTGTTTGACCCGGATCAGGATTACAGCGGCAATCCGATTGTAGAAGAGCTTTTGGCGGTTTTTTATCTGGCCCAGGGCATCGTGCTGGTCAGCCCGGAGTATCATGGCACGATTTCCGGGGTGCTGAAGAATGCCCTGGACTTTCTGGTCTATGAGCATTTTGACGGCAAGCCGGTGCTGTCCGCAGCCTCCTCTGGAGGAGTGGCCGCCTTCGGCGCATTAAACCAGCTTCAATCCATCGTGCGGAATCTGCACGGGATAAACTCCCCGGAGTGGATTTCCGTGGGCAGTTCGGAACGGGCAACGGACACAAACGGAGAATTTGTGGAGCCGCGGGTCCAGTCGAGGATCAGGCAGGCGACGGATTATTTTCTGAAGCTGGCCATTCAGCTGGGGAAGTGAACTAAGCTGTGGGAATTTGAATAAATTTTGCATTCATCGGGCCGCGGGATAACCGGGGCTTTTTTGCTTTATTTCTGGTGCTGCTGCCAGAATGTCCTAACGTTCCGGAAAGTGCTATTCCACCTTTTCTTCTTCACCAGAAAGTGCGATTGAACGAAATGATGGAGGGACATACAATAATTCCCGGGTCACCAAAAGGCATAATCCAAGTGGAGGAAGGGATGAAATTGATGGAAGGTATGTTGGCGGATAGCCGGTTGAAATTCCCGGTTCCTGGTTGGGGTGTTTGGGGCAGAATCCTGGCTTTCGTAATCGCGGGTGTTGCGGCATTGCTTATTGGATCGGCAAGTGCACACGCCGCAAGCTTCTATGTGGCTCCCGATGGCGATGACAGTAATCCGGGAACCATAGACGCCCCATTCAAAAGTATTATGCAAGCGCAATCATTTGCTTCGGCGGGCGATGTGGTTTATCTCAGAGGCGGAACATACAGTGATTTTGCCATTGCGGCTACGGACAGCAATTACAACTATGTGCACCGGATGGATAAAAGCGGCATTACTTACGAGGCATACGGTGATGAAAAGCCTGTTTTCGATTTCTCCAATGTGCCGACAAACCGGCGTGTGGCGGCCTTTCATGTTCCGGTGGGAACCAGCAATGTGACCTTCAGAGGATTTGAGGTCACCGGTGTAAAGGCTGGCTCGCAAAAGCAGTCCGAATGCTTCCGGATTCAAGGGAATGCCCATTTTGACCGGGTTTCTGCCCATGATACAGAGGCCAACGGCTTTTATTTTACGACTCAGGGAAGCGGCTCCCTGATCAACTGTGATGCTTATAACAACATTGGCCCCACCAGCGCCTCTATCGGCAATACGGATGGCTTCGGATTTCACGCCAATGCGGTGACGGTGAAAAACTGCCGTTCCTGGCATAACAGCGACGATGGCTACGACAGCATCAGCTCTCCGGGGTCCATTCATTTCGAGAATAGCTGGGCCTATAATATGACTGTCGGAGGGGATTCCAACGGCTTTAAGGTGGGTGGCGGAACCTGGGGCAACAAGCTCCCCAATCCCGTACCTGTTCATATTGTGAAGAATTGTCTGTCCGCCAATAATGACGCCAATGGCTTCTATGCCAACCATCATTTGGGCCAAGCTGCCATCTGGACCTATAATACGGCATTTAACAATAAAACAAGCAACTTCAACATGCTGGAGCGTACGGTGTTGGAGGACCTGCACAGCAATATTGCCGGATACAGGGAAGAGCTGCACTATAATATTGCCTTCCAGGGAACGGATATTATGAATGCGGATCTTTCGCCGGAAAGAGAGAGCTACAACTCCTGGACAATGGATGTGACCGTGTCGGAGGAGGATTTCCAGAGCCTGGATGCCTCCCAAATGACGCTGCCCCGCAAGCCGGACGGCAGCCTGCCTGACATTACGTTTATGAAGCTGACTGCCGGGAGTGATCTTGCCGGGTTAGGTTACGGGGCATTGAACCAGGCAGGTGTATCCTTGGATTCCGCTTCCTTGAACCTGACAGCAGGGGCCACCGGGCAGCTGGAGGCAACTGTACTTCCTCTTGATGCCGCCGAAAAGACGGTAAAATTCTCCTCCAGCAATACAGGAGTGGCCACTGTATCCCAGGCGGTGTATAGCGAAACCACCGGTAAAACCAGCGTTACCGTGACTGCTGTAGCTGCAGGCACAGCTGTGATTACAGCTGAAACCGCAGACGGCGCACACACGGCGGCCAGTGCGGTAGCGGTAACCGCTGTGCCTGGCGGGTCTGACGGCGAAGACAGTGATAACGATGATGAAGGCAGTGACAGCGGCGGTAACGGCGGCAAAGGCAGCCCTAATACGCCAGCACCTGCATCCGCACCCGCTGCACCTGCGCCTGTTCCAACCACTCCTGTACCTGCGCCGGCCACACCTGCAGCTTCCGCAAGCATCACCGATATTGCAAACCACTGGGCAAATGCCACTATTGCCAAGCTGGTTAATGAGGGAGTAATTGCAGGTTATCCGGATCAGACCTTCAAGCCTGACCGGTCTATAACCCGGGCTGAATTTGTGAAGCTCCTGGTTGCTGCCTTTGACCTGCAACAGAAAAGCGGCAAGGTCTTCTCTGATACTGCCGGCCATTGGGCAAGGGATTACATCTCGGTAGCCAACGCTTATGGCATTGCCGATGGCTACAGTGATACTGAATTCGGCCCGGATGATCGGATCACCCGGGAACAGATGGCGGTGATGGTGGTGAAGGCAGCTAAGCTGGCTTCCGCAGCAGGCGAAGCAGCTTTCACCGATAAAACGGACCTGTCATCCTGGGCAAGCAGCGGCGTATTCACCGCAAAGAATAGCGGAATCATCGACGGATATACCGACGGCAGCTTCAAGCCGAAGGGAAGTGCGACCAGAGCTGAGGCGGTAACCATTATTGTGAAAGCCCTGGCGATATGAGAAGTTTCCCGCACCGCAGCAGGGCAGGCAATCTCCTGGTTCTGGGTGCTGCAGTAATCGGCACATTGGTTTACGTTTCTCCGTTGAACAGTTTTACGGGCGGCACCGTGGCCGTGACTCCGGATAGCGGGGCTGGAGGGGGAAATATCGAGGTTCTTAAGCTGGCCCAAGCTGTGGAGATGGAGTTCGTCAAGCTCCAGCCCGGCTCCTTCACCATGGGAGCACCCCAGGAATTGGGCGATGAAGATGAATCTCCTGTGCACAACGTGAAGGTGACCAATTCCTTCTACTTGGGGAAGCATGAGGTAACCCAGGAGCAGTGGGAAGCCGTGATGAAGCATAATCCCAGCACATTCAAAGGGGCGAAGCTGCCGGTGGAAACGGTTAGTTGGGAGGATTGCCAGCGGTTTCTGGCAGAGCTCCGGACATTGACGGGCCGGAGGTTCGCGCTGCCGACGGAAGCACAATGGGAATATGCAGCCCGTGCAGGCACAACCACTCCATGGAGCTTCGGGGAGAGCGGGGAGCTTGCGGAGGATTTTGGCTGGTTTGCGGCCAATTCGGGCGGTATGACCCATCCCGCAGGGGAGAAAAAGCCTAATCCATGGGGCCTTTACGATATGTACGGCAATGTGCAGGAGTGGATCAGCGATTGGTATATGAATCCGTACCCGAAGGGGGAGGCGGTGGACCCGGAGGGACCGCCGTCAGGTGATGCCCGTGTGCTCCGCGGAGGCGCATGGGGGGACTATCCTGCCCATATACGTTCTTCTTCCCGCAATTGCATGGGGCCAACCGATAAGCATGAGGGAGCCGGACTGAGGCTGGTTCTTCTGCAGGATAATTGAAAAAAGCCCAAGGGGTGCCATGCAGGCACCTCTTGGGCTTTTTCCGACTTGCTAATAGGCCACTCCCGCGGTGTAGGTGTTAACCGCGTTCCACAGCAGGAATTCCTCCACGCCGTTGTCCTTCAAGGCGCGGATTTGCTCCTGCACCTCATGCTTGCCGTACTTGACGTAGCCCGATACCCAGGAGGCAGTAAAATCCTGAATCCACGGGCGGATAATCGGCTTAAGCGTTTCTAGCGGCTCCAGCTTCTTATTGGTATCCACGGAAGCGCCGTTGATGGTTGCGTATGGCGCCGCATCCGGAACCTTCTGGCCGAACCAGCCGGTGCTGTAGTGGCTGGGATAGATCATGGGACTCAGCACATCGGTATTCTGAGCGATTTTGACAAAATCCTGGCCAATGCCCTCAGCCGCGGGAACCGAAGCCGCGTAGCCGAAAATATCTACGGAGGTTCGGACCCCTAATGGAGCCAGCTGCTCCCGGGCATATTTGACGAAGGAGGTTACCGCGTCCACCCGGGAGCGCTCGTCCTTCGTGTATTGCAGCTTATCTGCCCGGGTTTCGAAGCCCTCGGGAAAACGGACATAGTCGAACTGGATCTCTTTGAATCCGGCCTTTGCCGCTTCCTTGGCCACTTTAATATTGTAATCCCAGACCTCCTTGGAGTAGGGATTGACGAAGCTGTCCGCAGTGGATTTGCCGTTATTCCACAAGGTGCCGTCCGGGTTCAGGAAGGACAGCTCCGGCTTTTTCTTCGCCAGCACCGTGTCCTTGAATACAACAATCCGCGCGATAGGATACACCTGATGTTCGTTCAGCTTGTTCATCAGGGCAGGCATGTCAGTGATGATTTTCTTGGTGGTCTCCATGGCTTCCAGCTCAGGATTGCCTGTTTTGTAGGTAATATAGCCGAAATCATCCTTCAGATCAATAACCAGTGCATTAAGCTCTGTTTCATCCAATAGCTTCAAGAGTGTTTCCAGCCGGGCTCCACCCGCGCTGTGAGCAGTGGCATAAACGCCTTTAACCACCGGGGCATCCCCGGCCTGCGGATCGGCTTTGCCTGCGGGAACCAGCGGGTCGACGG
>JAQSYT010000080.1 GCA_029256065.1 Paenibacillaceae bacterium | reverse complement strand
GCCGGGAGCGGCGGTTAAAGCAGCACAGCCCCATCCTCTGAAGCGTTCAGGGGATGGGGCTGTGTTTGTGTTGGTGGACGCCGGCGGGTGCGCGGCGGCGGGGCTGCTCGAAATAGCCGCCCATGCTGCGGATATCCGCTGATTTTGGGGCTTCCATATCCGCCATCCAGCCGGCGGCAGGGACCGGATGCAGGATAGCGGAAGGGGATTGCCGCTATCCTGTGTATTGGCCTTGCTTGTGCACGAATAGCGGAACCTATTTTCCGCTATTCGCTGTATACGCAAGCAAAATGGGCTGCATTTTGCAGATTAACGGAATTTGCCTTCCGCTATTGCCCTAGTTGGGCCGTTTGGTCAGGATATAGCGGAATACCGCTTCCGCTATTGCACCCCCGCAGCCCTAGTATGGGAGAAGTCCGAAAAAAGCTTACGGGCTTACGGGCTTACGGGCTTACGGGCTTACAGGCTTACAGGCTTACAGGCTTACGGGCTTCCAGCCTTTCTCAACTCCCGCTGCCCACCACCGGGTCCGCATCCAATTGAAGCGTCTCGCGGATATACCGGCTGATGGCCAAAAACTGCTCGGTTTCCAGCCGGTTCACCGGCCGGAAATCCCGGCAATCCCGCACCCGGGAGTGCAGCTCCAGCCCAAGCCCTTCCTGCTGGAGCAGATACTTGGCATTAGTCGGGTAAAGCCTCCCCTCAAACAAATGCAGAGGGCCCAGCAGATTTTGCAGCACCTCTGCTTTGTCCGGCTCCTTCCGCCAGTTTTCGGCCAGCCACACATACAGATCAAGATGAAAGTTGGTCAGAATGCCGCTGTACCCGTTCATCCCCTGCTTTAACGATGCCAGCAGCGTGGTGCCGTTGGCATTAAACAGCTTCAGCGGTGTACCGGCCACTGCCGCAATTTTCGCCTCCATATCGGCCAAGCTGCAGCTTGTCTCCTTCATAAAGACAAAACGGCCGGTTTCGGCGCAGAATTGGAGCAGCTCCGGGGACAACAGCCGGTGGTATGGCACCGGGCATTCATACAGCCCTAAGGGTACACAGGGGAGGGCATCCATAACACGGAGCAGGTTTGCCTTCCATACCTCGTCATCCTCTTCCTTTGCAGCCAGGCGGTTAGTCACCAGCACTACCGCATCCACGCCTGTTGCAGCAATAGCCTTCAGCTCTTCAATCTGTCCCTCCAGGTCCTCCGCCATATGGCCCGAAGCAACAACAGGAACCCGTCCTGCCGCTTTCTCCCGGACAAATGCGGCCACCTGCACCCGTTCTTCTAGTGTAAGCGCCAACATTTCACTGGATAAACAGACCGCAAACAAGCCGTGAGCCCCCTTTTCCAGGTACCACTCAATCAGCTGCTCCAATGCGGGATAGTCAATGGCTCCGTCTTCATGGAAAGGGGTCAGCATCACCGGCCAAATACCATCGGGCAAAGCTTTGTACGCGCCGCTCATTCGTATCTCCTCTTTTCTATAAAGGTTTATGGGACAAATGGCTTTATAGCGTCATTATACCTTCGGAGCCCTCCGGAATACATGGCCTTAAGACCATCACTTTATGGTATAATGTCATCACTTGCTGTTATACCCACTGTCGGGAGGCCTGCACCGCCATGAATAATATCCGGGAATTTGAATTCCAGACGCATCCGCCGCATGCTCTGATGGATCTGAAGTTCTACTATTGCGGTACGGAGAATTGTGTGCCAGGCCACTCTGTGGGACCCATGCTGCGGGACTATTACAAGATTCACTATATTCACAGCGGAACGGGCATTTACTCCACAGGGGGCCAAACCTACAAGCTGGAGGCCGGACAGGGGTTTCTGGTTTTTCCCGAGGTGCTCTCCTACTACTGTGCGGATCAGGAGGAACCCTGGACCTATTCCTGGGTGGCCTTTAACGGCCTGCAGGTAGAGCAGATTCTGAAGCAATCCGCCTTGTCCGGAGCTTGCCCGGTGTTTGATGCGGCCCATCAAGACGAATATATCCGCAATTGCTTCATCGAAATGTTCAAGGCAGACGAAGCCGGGTTCAACCGGGAGCTGCGGCTCCAGGGAGCCCTCTATTCTTTCCTGGCCGCCATCTTAAGCCCGGACCGGGGCAGCAGAAGCCGGGAGGATATGCAGGCCCATTACATCAGCCGCGTCGTCGGCCTCATCCAGCAGAATTATGCCACCAACATCCATATCGAAACCATTGCCCACACCCTGGGCCTAAACCGCAAATATCTGTCCAAGATGTTCAAGCAGGAGATGGGCATCACGCCTCAGCAGTACCTGATCCATTTTCGGATGAACCGGGCCTGTGAGCTCTTGCAGAATCCCATGCTGACCATTGGCGAAATCGCCTCCAGCGTCGGTTATGAGGACCAGCTTCTCTTCTCCAAGATCTTCAAACGCACACTGACGGTATCCCCCAGGGAATACCGTCAGCGCCAGCTGGCGGAGCAAAGCCCCGCCGTTCAATAAAAAACTGCGGCCAACAGCATATACTGTTGGCCGCATTCTCTGGAATCAACCCAACGCGCGTTCCAGCGCTTTTCCTTGGGCATCAATCGTCAATTCAATATCCTCGTCCGTATGGGCCGTGGAGACGAACATGCCCTCGAACTGCGATGGCGCCAGGCTGATGCCCAAATCCAGCATAGCGGCAAAATACCGCCGGAACAGCTCCAAGTCAGAGGTCCGGGCCGTTTCAAAATTGACCACAGGCTCCCCGGTAAAGAACGGGCAAACCATCGAGCCCACCCGGTTGATGGTCACCGGCGCTCCCAAACGGGCAGCGTTGGCCTTGAAGCCGGCTTCCAGCTTAGCTGCCTTCCGGTCCAGCTCCGCGTATACCTCAGGCGTAAGCAGGGACAGGGTGGTATAGCCTGCAGTCATAGCCAGCGGGTTGCCGGACAGGGTGCCTGCCTGGTAGATAGGCCCGGAGGGAGCCATCCGCTCCACAATTTCCCGCTTGCCGCCATAAGCGCCAACAGGAAGCCCTCCGCCGATAACCTTGCCCATGCAGGTAATATCCGGAATCACGCCGTACAGTCCTTGTGCGCTGTGATACCCTACCCGGAAGCCGGTCATCACCTCGTCGAAAATCAGCAAGGTGCCATGGCTTTCCGTCAGCTCCCGGAGCCCCTCCAGGAAACCGGGCAGCGGCGGAACCACGCCCATATTCCCGGCAATCGGCTCCACAATGACTGCCGCAAGCTCCGACCCATATTGGGCAAAAACCAGCTTGACCGCCTCCAGATCATTATACGGAACGGCAATGGTGTTGGCTGCCACACTTTTCGGCACGCCCGGGCTGTCCGGCAGACCCAAAGTGGCAACGCCGGAGCCGGCTTTTATGAGAAGCGAGTCCCCATGGCCGTGGTAGCTGCCCTCGAACTTGAGAATCTTATCCCGGCCCGTGTAGCCTCTGGCAAGCCGCAGGGCGCTCATGGTAGCCTCGGTGCCGCTGTTGACCATCCGCACGATGTCCACAGAGGGCATCCGCTCCACCACCAGCTCCGCCATGCGCACCTCCAGCTCTGTAGGCGCACCGAAGCTGGTTCCTCTTTCCGCGGCAGCCTTGATGGCTTCAATCACCTGGGGATGGGCATGTCCCAAAATCAGCGGCCCCCAGGAGCAGATATAGTCAATGAAGCTGTTGCCGTCAATATCGTAAATCCGCGGCCCGGCCGCCCTGTCCACGAACACAGGGGTAAGCCCCACAGACTTGTAGGCCCGAACCGGGCTGTTTACGCCCCCCGGGATAACCTGGCGCGCCTTCTCGAAGGTCGCCTTGGACTTGTCGTCAATTCTTGCCCGTTGCATATCCAACCTCTCCCTCTGCCACAGCTGCTCCCGCTTCCCCCCGGCTGATTACCTCATCCTCCCAGGCATCCATCTCCGGTGTGAAATAGGAAACGCGGGTTTTCTTGTACTCCTTGGTGGAATACAGCGTGATCCGTTCGGTGATGCCCGTCTCATCCTCTATGGCCTGCAGAATGGACTCGCATTCATCCACAGAACGCCCGTGCACCATCGTAAAAATATTGTACGTCCAATCCTCATATACCGGACGCAAGTAGCAGTGGCTGACAGCCTTAAACTCGGCCATCCGGTAACCCACCTCATCGGTCCGCTCCGGCGGCACCACCCAAACCCCCATGCCATTGGCCGTGTAGCCGGCCTTCCGGTGATTGAGCACGGCAGAATAGCGGCGCATTTGCTTCTTATCCACAAAAGCCTTGGCTCCCTCCAGCAGCTCCTCCACCGTTACTCCGGCGTTGGCTGCCCACTGGTCGAAGGGCCGGGGCACAACAGGCAGATCCTTCTGCAGCTCCCGGATCATGCGGATATCCCGCTCGGTGACCACCCGGGAAGCCTGGCTCCGGTCCTCCTCCCGGTATTGGGGGGCGGCTTTGGTTTTGGTCAGGTCCTGCTTGCCGGACATGTCCAGATTGACGCCGATTTTGAAAAGCTTCAGGGTAGGCAGCATACGAATTGCCTCTACGCCAGCCTGTTCACCGAGAATACGGATGGTCTCCTCCAGCCCCAGCCGTGAATTGGGCGGCACCGCAAGGGTAAACCACAGGTTAAAGCTATGGTTGCGCTTATAATTATGGGTCACGCCGGGGTGGCGGTTGATAACGGCAGCCGCTTCATCCAGACGCTCAGGGGCAATACGGGCCGCCACCAGACTGGAGGAATAGCCCAGGGTTCGGGTATCGAAGATAGCGGAAATCTGCCGGATAGTTCCCTTTTTCAGCTCCCCGATGCGGGTCATGACCTCCTCTTCCGTGAGGCCTGCCCGCTCACCGATGGCCTGGAAAGGACGTTCCACCAGATCAATGCCTTCCTGCAAAATATTCAAAATCGCAGCATCCTGCTCGTCAATCGTGCGTGGAGCCATTGTGTGTCCCCCTTCTGTAATAACCTTGGTCCGTGTATAGTTTTTCTATTCCCGCAGCCAGCGCGCCACATCCTTGGCGAAATAAGTGAGGATCACATCGGCGCCGGCCCGTTTCATGCCGGTCAGCATTTCCAGCACCACAGCCCGCTCGTCGATCCAGCCTTGGGCGGCGGCTGCCTTCACCATGGAATATTCGCCGCTGACATTATACGCCACTACCGGCAGATCGAAATTGTCCTTCAACAGCCGGATCACATCCATATATGCCAGCGCCGGCTTCACCATCAGGAAATCCGCACCCTCCGCCACATCGGACTCCGCCTCCCGCAGCGCCTCCCTGGCGTTGGCCGGGTCCATCTGGTAAGTCCGCCGGTCTCCGAATTGGGGGGCGGAATGAGCCGCCTCACGGAATGGGCCGTAGAAGGCCGAGGCATATTTAACCGAATAGGACATAACCGGCACATGACGGAAGCCCGCTTCATCCAAGCCTGTCCGGATCGCATGGACGAAGCCGTCCATCATATTGGACGGGGCGATAATATCCGCTCCGGCCTTGGCCTGGGAAACGGCGGTAGCCGCCAAAAGCTCCAGGCTGGCGTCGTTGTCCACCTCAGCTTGGCCCAACACTTCATTATGATGGACCACGCCGCAATGTCCGTGGCTGGTAAACTGGCACAGACAGGTATCCGCAATCACCAGAAGCTGCGGGTGGCGCTGCTTAATATGCCGGGTGGCTTCCTGAACGATGCCGTGGTCATGGTAAGCGCCCGAGCCGCATTCATCCTTCGTCTCCGGCACCCCGAACAGCAGGATGCCCTGGATGCCCAGCTCCACAATCTCGTCCAGCTCATCATGAAGCATATCCAACGACAGGTGATACACACCGGGCATGGAAGGGATTTCTTCCCGGATTCCGGTTCCGGGAACGGCAAATAACGGATAAATCAGATCATGGACCGAAAGCGCATGCTCACGCACAATATTGCGCATAGCCGTGCTGCCGCGCAGCCGGCGGTGGCGGTGCAAGGGAAAGCTCATAATAGCAAGACTCCTTTTCAGATCTGTATGATTTCAGGGTAGCCGTGTGCTTCTGCTCTACTTTAATCCCGACAGGGTATCCACCAGGGATTCGATGGTGGCCTCTGCAGCCATCGCGTCCACATGCAGGCCGTGCTTGCGGGCGGTTTCTGCCGTCAGCGGGCCGATGCACACGATCTTTGCTCTGCTTAGAAGGGCGGCAGGCTCTTCCACCTCCGCCTTGACCATGATGCTGAAGAGGTTATCCACAGTAGAAGAGCTGGTAAAGGTAATCACATGAATCTCTCCGCTCCGCAGCTGCTCCAGCACCTCATCGGACCGGTCATCATCCAGCACAGACTCATAAACATCCACTTCCGTAACGCTTAAGCCCAGCTCCTTAAGCTTCACCGGCAAATAATCCCGGGCAATATCCGAGCGGGGCAGAAGCGCCTCTTGGCCTGGGACTAACTGTGGCAGAATCGCGTCCAGCAGCCCTTCTCCCTGGAACTTGGCAGGCAGGCGTTCTGCCACAATGCCCCGCTCCGCCAGCAGCTCGGCGGTTTTAGGACCGACTGCCGCCACCTTAGCCTTATGCATGGTGCGGATGTCCACGCCCAGGTGCTGCAGCCGCCGGAAGAAATAGCTTACACCATTGGGGCTGGTAAACAGCACCCAATCAAACTCCCCCAGCCGGGAGAGCGCCTGGTCCAACGCCTCCTGCACCGCAGGCGACTCCGGCTCACGCAGGCGGATCACGGGAAACTCCACGGCTTCGCCGCCAAGCTCATCAATCTGCTCCGCCAAGGCGCTGGACTGGCTGCGTGCCCGGGTAACCAGAACCCGCTTTCCGAACAGCGGTTTTTTCTCGTACCAGCTGAGAGTTTCCCGGAGCTTGACTACCTCCCCCACGATAATAATGGCAGGGGACTGAAAATCAGCTTCCCGGGCTTGCTGCACAATGGTGACCAGGGTTCCTGTCAGGGTTTGCTGCTCCGGACGGGTTCCCCACCGGATCAGCGCTACCGGCGTGTCCTGCGCCCGCCCATTGATCATCAGGGATTCACATATGTATGGAAGATTGGCAATGCCCATGAGGAAGATGCTGGTGCCGGTTGCCGTGGCCAGCTTCTTCCAGTCATGGCTGCTCTCCGTTTTGGCAGGGTCCTCATGGCCGGTAATGATGGCCAGAGACGAGGTATAGTCCCGGTGGGTAACAGGAATGCCCGCATACGCCGGCACTGCTATAGCCGAGGTAATGCCCGGCACGATTTCGAAGGGGACTCCCTCCGCAGCCAAAAGCTCTGCTTCCTCCCCCACCCGGCCGAAAATGCTGGGGTCTCCCCCTTTGAGCCTGGCTACTGTCTTCCCAGCCAGGGCCAAATCCGCCAAAAGCCGGTTGATCTCCTCTTGGCGCAGGGTATGCCTATCCGGCAGCTTGCCTACATAAAATTTCTCCGCTCCCGGCTTCATATGGCGTAAGAGACGGGGATTAGCCAGCCTGTCATACACAACCGCATCGGCCTTGGCGATGCATTCCGCGCCGCGGACTGTTATCAGCTTGGGGTCCCCCGGACCGGCTCCGATCAAGTACACCGTACCCGCCCGGCTGCCGGACAGTCTTTCCTTACTCATGCGCCTCACTCCTCACCTTCGCCAGTATCCCGCCGGCTCCGCGGCTGATAAGCGATTCTGCCAGCTGCTTGCCCATGGCTTCAGGCTCGCTTCCTGTAACGGTGTCCTTCAGAAGAACACTGCCGTCCGGCTCCCCCACCATGCCGGTAAGGGAAATCCGGCCGTCCGGAAGATAAGCCGCATATGCCCCGATAGGCACCTGGCAGCCCCCCTGCAGCGTATTCAGGAAGCTGCGCTCGGCCGTTACCGCCAGCCGGGTCTCCTCATGCGTGACAGCAGCCAGCAGCTCCAGAATAAAGCCGTCCCCGCTGCGGCATTCAATGGCTAACGCCCCCTGGCCGACTGCCGGAAGGCATTGCTCCGGCTCCAGGTATTCGCTTATCCGTTCTCCCCATCCCATCCGGTGCAAGCCGGCCGCGGCCAGCATCACCGCATCCATTTCCCCCGTTTCCAGTCTGCGCAAACGGGAATCAATGTTGCCGCGGAGCACCTCCACAGCCAGATCGGGCCGCCTAGCCTTCAGCTGGCATGCCCGCCGCAGGCTGGAGGTTCCGACCCGCGCGCCAGCGGGCAGCGCTTCGAAGCCGCCTCCAGAGCTGGTAATGAGACAGTCCCGCGGATCTTCGCGCCGGGGAATGCCGCCGATGGTCAACCCCTCAGGCAGCTCTGCCGGCATGTCCTTCATGCTGTGGACCGCCAGATCAATTTTCCCCTCCAGGAGGGCATGCTCAATCTCCTTAACAAACAATCCTTTGCCGCCAACCTTGGACAAGGACACATCCAGAATCCGGTCGCCCTTGGTCACAATTTTCTTCAGCTCAAACTCGGCTTCCATGCCGTTTTTCCGCGCCGCCTCCCGGAGCAGCTCCACCACTTGCCCGCTTTGGGTAAGCGCCAACGCACTTTGCCGGGTGCCGACTACAATTTTGCGCATGCTTGTCCTCCGCCCGGAGAAACCTGACCGGCCGGATGGGCGCTGCCCATCTGGTTCATGATCCGGTTTTTCCACTCCTCAAATTCACCGTTTTTAATTTTCTCCAGCACATTTTCCTGCAATACTGACCGGTAGAGCGCCTGCCTCACCCGGGTATCTGAAACCCTCTCTTGGGCAAGCAGCCGGAATTCGCTTAAAAAGTCCAAGTAAGCTTCATATTCTTCGCCGAAGCAAGCCTCAATCTCTCTGCGCACCGATGCGGCTACGGAAGGGCTGGCGCCCAGGGTGGATACAGCAATAACCAGCTTGCCCCTGCGCACAACAGAAGGGACAATAAAGTCCCCCAATTCAGGCCGTTCCACCATATTCACGGGGCGGTTATTGCGGCGGGCCAGCTCCAGCACCTCATTGTTAACGCATGCATGATCAGTTGCGGCGATCACCAGGTACATCCCCTCCTGATCCTCAGGCCGGTATACCCGCTGCACCGCTTCGAGCCTTCCTTCTTCCGCCCAGCTCCCGATCAATTCGGTTATTACGGGACTGACCACCCTCACCCTCGCCCTAGCCTCCAAAAGCGAGGCAATCCGCCGCTCCGCTACTGAGCCCCCGCCTACAACCAGGCAGGGCTTGTCCTCCAGACGCAGAAGCACGGGAAAGTATCCTTCCATGCCGACTCACATCCACATCCCATGATGAAAACCCGTTTCTGTCTGCTTTCCATAATTCGGAAGAACCTATAATGGCAAAAGAAGCGGGTCCGCCTTACGAACCCGCCATTGCTTCTGTCCCATTCCGTACCAGTAACGCTGGCATTCCCAGCTCCTGGCTGTTTTTTGCTGTCATCCGCCCGGAATGTTTGACTGCAGGCAGCTCCTCGTCCTCCAGCTCCGCTAGAATTCCCTCCAGCGCAAACAGCTCGGTAAACATGCCCAGAGCCTCATCCCCATAGCGGCCACCTGCCATCTCCTTAACCCGCAGGATCGGGTCACGCATCATCTGGTTGACAATGCTTTTGGCCAGCTTGCGGATAACCTTCTGCTCCCGCTCATCCAGACCGGGAAGCTTCTTCATCATGCTCTCAACAGTATCCTCATAAATCCGGTTGGATTTTTCCTGCAGGGCCCGGATCACGGGAGTGACCTTCAGGGTCTTCATCCACTGCTCGAATTCCACAGCTTCCTGCTCGATTTCCGCCGCTAGCTTGTCCGCTTCCCTGCGGCGCACCTCCAGATTGGATTCCACCAGGGATTCCAGATCATCGATATCGTAGAGATGCACATCCGGCAAATCGGCAATAGCCGGGTCCAGGTTGCGCGGAACGGCAATGTCCACCATGAATAAAGGCCGGTGTGCCTCGCGGTTTTGAAGAGCGCTCCGAACCTGCTCCCTGTCCAGCACATACTCTTGGGAGCCGGAGGAGCTGATGACAATGTCCGCCTCCAGCAGAAGCTCCGCCAGCTGCCCGTACGGGTGGGCGGTGCCCTGGAACCGTGAAGCCAGCTGCATAGCATTCTGGAGAGTGCGGTTCACAACCATCATGCGGTTCACTCCGGCCGCCTGGAGATGCTTGGCGGTGAGCTCACTCATTTTGCCGGCGCCGATAATCAACGCATTCTTTCCCTGCAGCCCGTTCAGAATCCGCTTACCCAGCTCTACCGCCGCGTAGCTGACGGAAACGGGATTCTCCCCGATGGAGGTATCCGCATGGGCATGCTTGGCAAAGGTAACCGCCTGCTTAAACAGCGTATTGAATAATGTCCCTGTGGACCCTTCCCGCTGGGACAAGAGAAACGCATCCTTTACCTGCCCGAGAATCTGCGTTTCCCCAATAATCATAGAGTCCAATCCTGAGGCTACCCGAAACAGATGCTCCACGGCCAGGTTGTCCTCATATACATACAGGTAGGGCTCAAATTCACTCCGCGGAACCTGGAACCACTGCTCCAAAAAGCTCCGGATAAAAAGCCCTGATTTATATTTGCGGTCTACAGCCGCGTACACTTCTGTCCGGTTACAGGTGCCCACGATGACACATTCCAGCACGCTTTTGGTATCCTTAAGAACCTCCAGCGCATCGGGGAGCCGGTCGGGCGCGAAGGTGAATTTCTCCCGGATTTCAACAGGAGCTGTTCTATGATTAAGTCCCACCGTCACAATGTGCACATGTACACCCGCCTTCTGTTAGTCATGGGTTTTTGGCATAGCATAAACAAGATTATGAAGGATTTAATGCGTTGTTCAAATTATAACATACTTATTAGAATCATTCTTAATTAAGTGTGTCCAAATCTTGAACAGCCTGCCAACGCAGCTTCAGCGCGCATATCTTCACTTTTGAGGGATTTTTTTACTAGTGTGCCCATTCCAAGTTTGGAATCATCCGCCCAATTGTTATTTTAAATTCTTTTTGACCATTTCTGCAAGTTCAATGTCAGTTTTCTTCAATTCCCCGCTTGCACTCCCCGAAATGGCTGCTCCATCATTCATCAGCCTGCCATATGCTGAAACTATTTTGGTACAGAGGGCTGCGGTCTGACGCAAAAGCTCTGTTTCCTCCTTGACCAAAGACCTGCCGCCTCCGACCTGGACCCGGGTGATCCACTGCAGAAGCGAGTCCAAGCCCTCCAGCTTTGCCGGCATCCTCCCTTCCGCGGCCATACTCAACCGTTCATGGGCATATGCCGCGGAATAAACCGCCCGCTTCCACTCCTCCAGATCTGCTGTGGCAGCAGGAATATTTTTGGGGGTGACGGTATTGCCCATCATTTCCATCTGGAATAAAGTCACCTGGTAAAGCAAAACCGCCGTCTCCTCCTGCCCCTTCTTGGCCGAACGCCAATCAGCCAGCTGCCATAACGGCATCGCAGCAAACAAAAAAATCAACACCGCAGCAAGCCAGACCCCGGACCACCGCCTCTTCATCCGGTTTCCCCCCTTTTCAATTCCGACAGCCTGCTTTTATTCTATGGCCGGAAAGCGGGACAAAGCACTCGAACCGGGTGAACGGTTGAAATATGACCCTGATCTCTCAGAGGGATGTACCGGTTTTTCTTTATACGAAAATGCGCACCTGCACTGTGCTTCCCATGCCTTCCCATAGCCAGAAGGCCGTGGAAGACGCTAACGGAACTGAGCCGCCCTTAGCCACTGAAAATGAACTCGCGGCAATTTTAACGGAACTCATACGCCCTTAGAAGGCATGCAGCCCCCTCGGGATCGACCCATTCCACTCCTAACGGTCGCTCATTTCCGTTAGATTAATAACTGCGCGAAAATTCCCTTCTAAGGGTCCCTCAGTTCCGTTAGCGGACAAACTAGGTGACACCCTGATTTGACCATCGCCCTTTAACGAAATGGATGCACCCATGCCTATTTTATCCCTGGTGATGAACGTTTGGTGTGAGAAAAAATAAAAAGCAGGAAGCGTTAACCGCGCATCCTGCTTCTATTCGTTTAGGGCGCCTTAGGCGCTTCTTCCTGCTCCGGCTCTGCTGGAAGGCCGGCTTTGTTGCGGATAATGTCCCACAGCTCCTCCCGGCCCAGGCCGGTTTCCGACGAGAACACCACAAAGGAGTCCCGCGGGTCAAAGCCCAGCTTGTCCTTGATGATCTTGGCATGCTTCTGCCAATGGCCCTTGGAGATTTTGTCCGCCTTGGTGCCTACCACGCATACGGTCAAGCCGATATGCTTGGACCACTCATACATGGCGATATCGTCGACGGTAGGGGGATGCCGCAAATCGATGAGGTGGATGAGAAGCTTCAGCTCCTCCCTGCCGGTCAGATAGCCTTCAATAAATTTGCCCCATTCCTCACGCCTGGTTTTGGACACCTTCGCATAGCCGTAACCGGGCAAATCCACGAAATATAACAGGTTATTAATTTTGTAATAGTTCAGTGTCTGGGTTTTGCCGGGCTGGGAGCTTGTCCTGGCCAGGTTCCGCCGGACGATCAAACGGTTGATAAGCGAGCTTTTACCCACGTTGGAGCGCCCTGCCAGAGCAATCTCCGGCAGAGCGTCAAGCGGGTATTGCGCGGGACTGACCGCGCTGATAATAAATTCTGCATTATAAATTTTCAAGGGATTCCTACCTCCACACTTGCTTTGCTTTTTACGGGGAGCTCCCCCAAAAGTATCCGCATCTCCCTTCAGAGCTTGGCGTCACTTTTGAGGGACGAGCTGCACAAGGGCATGCTCCAATACTTCGTCCATATGCCCTACGGGAATGAAGGTCATGGCTTCCCGGATGCTCTCAGGGATTTCCTCTAAATCCTTTTCATTATCCTTAGGGCAAAGCACCGTCAGGATTCCGGCACGGTGGGCCGCCAGGGACTTTTCCTTTAACCCGCCGATGGGCAGTACCCGCCCGCGGAGAGTGATTTCCCCGGTCATGGCTACATGGCGGGAAACAGGCACATTGGTCAAAGCGGAAATTAAGGCGGTAGCCATGGTGATGCCTGCCGATGGTCCATCCTTGGGGATAGCACCCTCCGGGATATGAATATGAATATCATTCTTCTCATGGAAATCCGCGGGGATGTTCAGCTCATTCACCCTGGAGCGGGTATAGCTGAAGGCTGCCTGAGCGGATTCCTTCATCACGTCTCCCAGCTTGCCTGTCAGCGTCAGCTTGCCAGTCCCCGGCATAACCGTCACTTCGATAACCAAGGTGTCGCCGCCAACCTCTGTCCAGGCCAAACCGGTGACCGCCCCCACCTGATCCTTCTCCTCGGCCATACCATAGCGGAATTTGGCCGGGCCCAGATATTCCTTTAGCAGCCCCTCCGTAACCGTTACCTTCATCTCCGGGTCCTTCACAATCTGCTTGGCGGCTTTGCGGCAAAGGCTGGCTACCTGCTGCTCCAGATTCCGCACACCCGCTTCACGGGTGTATTCACGAATCAGTTGCAGCAATGTGTCCTCGCCCGCTTGAAGCTGCTCTTCCTCCAGGCCATGCTCCCGCTTTTGTTTAGGCAGCAGATAACGCTCGGCAATTTTTAGCTTTTCAATTTCCGTGTACCCGGGAATATAGAGCATTTCCATCCGGTCCAACAGCGGCCGGGGAATATTATGCGCGCCATTGGCTGTAGTAATGAACATCACCTTGGACAGGTCAAAGGGCAGCTCAATAAAATGATCGCTGAAGGTGTTGTTCTGCTCCGGGTCCAGCACCTCAAGCAGTGCGGACGCTGGATCGCCCCTGAAGTCCATGGCCATTTTATCGATTTCATCCAGGAGGACAACCGGGTTCATGGTACCGGCTGTTTTCATGCCCTGAATGATCCGCCCGGGCATAGCTCCCACATAGGTTCTGCGGTGACCGCGGATTTCCGCCTCATCCCGCACTCCGCCCAGCGAAAGACGGATAAACTGTCTGCCCAACGAACGGGCGATGGAACGGGCGATGGAGGTTTTACCTACTCCGGGAGGCCCAACCAGACAGAGAATGGGACCTTTGAGCCGCTTAACCAGCTTCTGCACCGCCAGATATTCCAAAACCCGCTCCTTAGGCTTCTCGAGGCCATAATGGTCCTCGTTCAGAATTTCCTCCGCCCGGACGATGTCCAGATCATCCTCAGTCAGCTTGCCCCAGGGAAGACCCAGCAGCCAGTCGATATAGTTGCGGATCACGCCGCCCTCCGCGGAGGAAGCAGGCATTTTCTCCAGGCGGTCGATCTCCTTCTCCACCTTCTCCCGCACCTTCTCCGGAAGCTCCTTTTCCTCCAGCTGACCCCGCAGCTCCTCCACTTCTCCGGCGCGGCCCTCCTTCTCGCCCAGCTCCTTCTGAATGGCCTTCATCTGCTCCCGGAGGTAATATTCCTTCTGGGTCTTCTCCATCTGCTTCTTGACCCGCTGGTTGATCTTCCGCTCCAGCTCCAGAACCTCGCGCTCATTGTTCAGGAAATCCAGCAGCTTCTCCAGCCGCTCCCGCACATCCAGAGTCTCCAGAATCTCCTGCTTATCCTTAATTTTAAGGGACAGGTGACTGCAGATAACATCAGCCAGCCGGCCAGGCTCATCAATGTCCGAAACAGCGGCAAGCGTCTCCGGCGTAACCTTTTTGGAAAGATTGATATAGTGCTCAAACTGGCCCAAAACGGAACGCATCAGCGCATCGATTTCCGGATCATCCACCGGCTTTTCATGCCACTCCCGCACCGCCACCTCATAAAATTCTTCGTTAGCCACAAACTCTGTAATTTCCGCCCGGTTGACCCCTTCCACCAGCACCCGGATGGTGCCGTTGGGCAGCTTCAGCATCTGGCGGACACGGGAAACGGTTCCCACGCGGTATATATCTTCTTTCGTCGGCTCTTCGATATTCATCTCGGACTGGGAGCACAAGAGAATCAGACTGTCCTCCACCATGGCCTTTTCCAGCGCCTTGACGGACTTCTCCCGGCCTACATCCAGATGCAGCACCATGCTCGGATAAACAAGCAGGCCGCGCAAAGGCAAAAGGGGAATTTTGCGGAATTTCCCTTTATTGGCATTAGGCACCATTGCATGACACCTCCATTTGGTCAGAACAACGCAACTCGTGACCTCATTGTATCAAATGTTTTTTTAAAAAACCAATTCCCGAGAAAACACCATTTCCGCGGCATGACAATAGACTCCCCTAAAAATGAAAAAACCGGACCTGCCGCAGAAAGTCTGCGGGCTCAGTCCGGTTTTTTGTTTCTCATTTCAATAATAGTTGCTGCACCTATTCGGTGGGTCCTGCGTGGAAGAACGGAGCAGGAGCAGCCGTCAGCACATCTGCCGTCAGCACGGAAGGTACGGGGGCCGGCTCCTGGAACCTGATCCCCAATGACTCCTGCAGAACCTCCTGTATCGTATCCACCGCTACCACCTGAAGGCCCTGAAGGCTGGAGAAGCTTTCCTGATAGTTTTCCTTGGGAACCAGCACCTTCACGGCACCCGCTTGGAAAGCCGCCTCCACCTTGGCCACTACCCCGCCAACCGGCTTGACACGGCCGTGAATGCTGACCTCGCCGGTCATGGCCAGGCGGTTGTCCACAGGAATTTGCGTCAGCGCAGAGGTAATGGCCGTTGCCATAGAGACACCTGCCGAAGGGCCGTCGATGGGAATTCCTCCGGGAAAATTAATGTGAAGATCGTAGTCGTGAGGCCGGAAGCCTAAGCTGCGCAACAGGGTAAGCACATTCTCCACAGAGCCCCTAGCCATACTCTTACGGCGCAGCGTCCGGGTGCCTCCACCGATATCCTCTTCGTCCACCACTCCGGTAATAGTGAAGGTGCCTTTGCCCGGAAGCGCAGGAATGGCCGTCACCTCAATTTCCAGCAGGGTGCCCAGATTAGGACCGTACACAGCCAGTCCGTTGACAAAACCCACCTTGGGCTCCGCCGGCACCTTGCGCTCCGGGCGGGGCGGGATCTGGCTGCTGTTCACCACCCATTCCACATCGGTTGGCGTCAACTCATTACGGTTATCCGTCATGGCAAGACCAACAGCCAATTGAATGACATTCACTGCTTCTCTGCCGTTGGTGGCGTATTTCTTAATCACTTCCACCGCCTGCGGATTCTCGGGATACCCGATCTTCTTCAGTGCCCCGGAAGCGATCTGGCCAATTTCATCCGGCAGGAGGGGGCGGAAAAAAATCTCCATGCACCGGGAGCGGATAGCCGGCGGAATTTCCTGAGGTGTTCTGGTAGTGGCACCCACCAGGCGGAAATCGGCGGGAAGGCCATTTTGGAAAATATCATGGATATACCCCGGTATGCCGTTGTCCTCTGAATTGTAATAGGCCGATTCCAGGAAAACCTTCCTGTCCTCCAGTACCTTCAGCAGCTTGTTCATTTGAGTGGGGTGAAGCTCTCCGATCTCATCAATAAACAGGATGCCTCCGTGGGCCTTGGTGACGGCTCCCGGCTTAGGCTGGGGAATACCCGCCACCCCCATAGCCCCTGCTCCTTGGTAGATGGGGTCATGGACCGAACCGATCAGCGGATCGGCGATGCCCCGTTCGTCGAAACGGGCAGTCGTGGCGTCAATTTCCGTAAACTTGGCATCGTTGCGAAACGGCGAGGACTGGTTTTTCTTGGCTTCCTCCAGAACTACCCGGGCTGCTGCCGTTTTCCCCACACCCGGGGGCCCGTAAATGATCACATGCTGGGGGTTGGGGCCGCACAGCGCCGCCTTCAAGGCCTTCAGCCCTTCCTTTTGCCCCACAATATCGGATAACGACGAAGGCCTTGTTTTCTCCGAAAGAGGCTTGGTCAGAGAAATGGAGCGCAGCTTCCTGAGCTTATCCAGCTCCTTCTTGGATTCCTTGTCTACCGCTGACCGGTTGCTCTGCTGGCTGCGCAGCAGATTCCAGAAGTACAGCCCGATTACCACGGCAAAAAACAATTGAACAAACATCAATACCAGGCTTAAAGTCATTTCCATCCCTCCGATGACTATTGCATATACATGGTAGTATTCCCCTCATTTCCACCCTTAACCGCACTGGGCGAAGGAAATCTCCCCAAAATGTATGAAGTCTGCCAGGGTGCGGGAGACTATCCGGGAAATCTGTGAATTGGCCGGCACAATTAAAATATACGGACGATCTGCTGCAAGGAGGAAAACC
>JAQSYT010000079.1 GCA_029256065.1 Paenibacillaceae bacterium | reverse complement strand
GCCTCTGCGGTGCAGCTCAGCCAGCTTCTCCAACAGACGCAGGCCGATAAGCGGAAACCAGTCCGCTCCCTTAAGGGAAAGATATTTCTGCAGCTGCTGTCCCTCCACGAAGCGCATGACATAAAAGGGAAGCTTTCTGCCCTGCTGCTCAACATCATCCACTTCCACAAGAAACTGCCGGAAGGAGCCCTCCATACCGGAGAGGATCTTCAAGGTATTGGCTTCCGATTGCAGGTCCAGGGTATCGGTGCCCACCTTCATGGCGAACCGCTCCTGTCCTTTTCTCACCAAATACACCTTGCCGTTGGCGCCTTCACCCAAGCCCCGCTCCACCACATATTCGGTTTTGTTCCACCTGCCGGTGATCCGCTTCCCCACGGGGAAGACAGGGTTAGACGATATACTCACTTAAACATCCGTCCTTGTCCTCCATCGGCGACGCTGCCGGCTTGCCCGCCATATAGCGGATCGTTTCCAGAAGCGCCGGGCCGGTTGGGGTAGTACCTCTCATGTTTATTTTATAGAACAAGTTACGCGCTTTTGCAAGGTCTGAAGTAAATCCCAGCTCCATCTGGCACTCCTGCCCCTGCAAACCGGGGAACCGGAATACTGCCAGACGGCTTTGTCCGCCACGGGCCTTCAGGCTCGCCATCAGGTCATATGCCGATTCCTGGACGGCCAGGAGCTTCGGCTTCATACTGGCACTGGCATCCACCAGGAGCGCCACCTCCAGCTCCAGACCGTCCGCCATATCCTCAACGGCCTGCACCACCAGCCCGCGCTTTTCCGGCGCCAGCTCAATAAGACTGCCGCTCCCCCCCAGGATATGGCGGAGCTCCTGCTCCACCACCTGCTGGATGGTGCCCGCTACGGTCTTGCGGGTCATCATCTGCACTGTGCCCGACAGCTGCGCAGACGGTACGATCCGGCTCATACCGCCCCCGGCCCTGGCGATCTCGGCAATTTCGGACGCACCCATTTCGCCGATCTCCCCTTGATCAATAACACCCACTACATGAACAATAATTCCTTCCTGCTTGGCCTGGGCAGCGGCAATCACCGGATCCACCCCCACATTGGAGCAGCCGTCTGTAATCAGGATAATCTGCTTCATGTCCACAATCCCCCGTTTCCTCGTTCGCTTTGACTCTACTGTCTCTAGTATGTCCGGTTAGTAGAGTCTTTAGACACGGCATAGGTCCTCCGCTTCAGGAAATTTGTTCGTTGCGCCCTTTTGCTAATATAGCTAAAATTTGGTATAAAGCCTGGCCATTTTATGTTGAAAGAGGTGTGCAATGACAGCAATCGGAATTGACTTAGGAACAACCAACAGCCTTGCAGCCTGCTGGACGGAAGAAGGGCCAGTCATTATCCCTAATGTCCATGGGAACCATCTGACCCCTTCAGTAATCAGCATAGACGAAAACGGCGAAATTCTGGTGGGGCAAATCGCCAAGGAGCGGCTCATCAGCCACCCCCACTTAACCGCAGCTGTTTTTAAGCGCTACATGGGAACGGAAAAGCTTTATAAGCTGGGGGGCCATTCCTTTACTCCTGTGGAGCTGTCCTCCTTTGTGCTGCGTTCTCTCAAAAGCGATGCGGAAGCTTATCTCGGGCGGCCAGTTGCCGAGGCGGTCATCAGTGTGCCTGCTTACTTCAATGATGCCCAGCGCAAGGCGACTAAGCAGGCGGCGGAAATTGCAGGTCTTAAAGTGGAGCGCCTGATCAGCGAGCCGACGGCCGCCGCACTGGCTTACGGTATTGACAAGCAGGACCGGGAGACGAAATTTCTCGTTTTTGATTTGGGGGGAGGGACCTTTGACGTTTCGGTGCTGGAGCTGTTCGAGGGAATCATGGAGGTAAAGTCCATTGCCGGGGATAATTTTTTGGGCGGGGAGGATTTCACCGGGCTGTTGGCCTCCCACTTTTTGCAGAGCCAGGGGCTGAAGGCGGAAAGCTTGGATGCCAAGGCCTATTCCGCCCTCTACAAGCAGGCAGAGGCCTGCAAGCTGGAGCTTGGGCGGGAGCACACCGCAGCGATGAGCCTCCATCTGGATGGACAGCAGCATGAGATCAGGCTGGACCGCAGCGAGTTCGAGAAAATTGCCCAGCCCCTTCTCCTGCGGCTGCGCCAGCCGGTGGAGCGGGCTCTGCGCGACGCCGACCTGTCTCCCCAAGATCTGGATTGTGTTATCCTCATCGGCGGGGCTACACGGATGCATCTGGTGCGCTGGGCAGTGGGCAAAATGTTCGGCACCCTGCCCTACACCACGATAAACCCGGATGAGGCCGTAGCCTTGGGTGCGGCCATCCAGGCGGCGCTGAAGGCCCGCAACGGTGCATTGGAGGAGCTGATCCTGACAGATGTATGCCCGTATTCCCTCGGAACGGGAGTGGCCAAGCGGATGGCCAACGGCAGCAGGGAATCCGGCTATTTCCTGCCCATAATTGAGCGGAACACTCCCATCCCTGTCAGCCGGGTAGAGGATCTGTACACGATAGAGGACAACCAGCAGCATATCCGCATTGAGGTGTACCAAGGGGAAAGCCGGCGGGTGGAGAACAACATCAAGCTTGGTGAGCTTCATCTTGAAGTGCCGCCAGGAGAGGCCGGAGAGCAGCGGATTGATGTACGCTACACCTATGATATCAACGGTATTCTGGAGGTGGATGTGCTGGTTTGCTCCACCGGAGAGAGACATAACGCAATTTTCGAGAAAAGTCCGGGCAGCATGTCCCGGGAGGAGATCGAAGCGCGGTTTCAGGCGTTGAAGGAGATCAAAATCCATCCCCGGGACAGGGCAGAGAACCGGCTGCTGCTGGCCCGAGGCGAGCGCATATATGAGGAAGCTCTGGGTGAACGACGCAGCGAAATCTCCATGTACATCCATGTCTTCGAAAATGCGCTGGCCTCCCAGAACGACCGGGAAGTCAAAATTGCCGCCGACCAGTTCCGCAAGCAGCTGGAGGAATGGGAAGGGTGGCTGTAAGGAATGAACTTCTGGGATATACTCGGCATTCCTCCCGAAAGCGACCTTTCCGCTGTCAAAAAAGCTTACGCCAAAAAGTTGAAGATTCATCATCCGGAGGATGATCCTGAGGGGTACCAGCTGCTGCGGGAGGCATATGATGCTGCGGTAAAGGCTGCCAAGAGAACAGCCCGGCTTCAGACCAGCCAAACGGTCCCCCCTGCTGTCGCGGAAGAGAATCACAGCAAGGAGGATGTTCCTGATTCTGAGGAATGGGAAGAAGAGGAATGGGTCAGGCAGCCGCCACGGCTCCGCTTCCCGCAGATGATGCCGGAGGAACAGGGAAACGACTTTCCCTCGGCTGACAGGTTATTCGCTGAGCTGAAAAGCCTTTATGATGATTTCAGCCTGCGGATCGAACCGGCAAGCTGGGGGAAGCTGCTGCCTTCCTCCCTTCTGTGGGATCTGCGCCTTATGGAACGGGTGAGGCAGCGGATGATCTATTTTCTGAAGGACCACCCCCATTTGCCACAACAGGTATGGGAGCTGCTGGAGGGGATGTTCCAATGGAAGGAATGGGAGGAGGAGCTGCACAAGAGGCATTCCGACCAGGTGCTGGAGCAGCTGTTCCTCCGGTTCGGCAGCAGCTGGGAGCTGCCGTATCACTTTATTGTCCAAGAGCGTGTGGCTGACAACAATGTGGACGGCTTCCTGAGACTCAGAAAATTGGCGTTCTGTGCTTTACAGGAAAACGGGCTGGCGGAAGCAGAGACATTCATCACTCAGGGCTTGTCCTTGTACCAAAAAGATCCTGCCATGCTCGGACTTTACGCGGAGCTTCTAGAGCGAAAGGGTCTGAATGCGGAGGCTCTCCAAATATGCACCCAAATTCTGAGCCTCGATCCCGGAAATGCCGGTATGTATTACCGCCGCGCCAAGTTGCTCCATCCGGCAGACCGGGAAGCGGCAATGGCAGATTGCCGCGCTGCTCTGGCATTGGAGCCGGACCATGCGGCCGCAGTTGCCCTGTTGGCTGCTTGCTGTGACGAATTGGGAGAACATGCGGCCGCCAATGAGTATTATTTGCGGGTTTTGCAGCTGGCGCCTAATCATGTTTATGCCCGCCTCTATTTCTCCCGCCGGGAAGGGCTGATCGCGGATACGCCTGAGCCGGGAATTGTGAAGCTGTATAAACCAAAACGGAGCCTGGCGGGGGCCGCCGGGTTTGTATGGAGGCCTTTTCTTACGCGGGCTCTGCCGTGCTTGCTGGCCGTCCTTCTTATCCAGCTTTTTGCAGTGTTAACCGATACTCCTTTAGGAATTGCTGATATTGTCTCTGACAGTCCGCGCCATCGCGTATCTGCCGCTCAAACGGCAGCCGTTATCCGGTCTGCTGATGATTGGCTGCAGTTTGGTGGAGAAGGCACCAAGGTCCGTTTGGATTTGCCCCCAGGCGGCTACCTGGGAAATGTGCTGCTATACCAATTCCACCTGACAGGCAAAACCTTATATGTCACCAAGGAGGAAGGGGAGCGGCTCAGGCTGTTCGACAAATATTCCTTCAATTACGTCCTTATCGGACTGCTGCAGGGAAAAGCCGTACCCATGGTCATCGAGGATTATCAGGATGCAAAAGCCTTGTTTGACAACAATGCCCTGAGTGTGAATGGGGTATTGGAGCCGGTGCCTTCCGATATGCTCAACGGTCTGCTGTCACGGATGAAATTCAGGAAGGTGCAGCTGCCGGAGGGAATGCTGGAAAAAGGCCTGTATCTGGATAATACCCGGGCAGGTGATGCTCCTGCCAGCACTCTTCCCCTCAGCACGGGAATCGTCACAGTCCAGCTTTTACTGCTTGTTCTTTTTTCAATAGAAATAAGCCGGATCGGACGCACCTTCGGCATAACAAGATGGCATGTCCCCGGGAAGGAGCATATATGGCAAAATTCAGGATGGAGCAGGATGTAGAACGTTATATGCGGGGTCTGGCGGCATTGGGTGAAATGAAGGGCCCGGCGGGATATTACATCTGGTACGGCTACAGCCTGTTATTCCCCAGCTACCGGTACCTCACCGGAAGAATCCGGGAGCTGTCGGGAACAGACAATCAGGATGCGCTGCGCCGGAAGCTGGAGTGGATGGTGGAGAAGGGTCACCGCCAATCCTTTAACCGGATAAGGCACATACTGTCTCCTCTCCCTTCAGCCCAGCGGCAGGAATATATAGCCACAAAGGAACCGGAGACGGAAAAAGCCCAATCCATGGCAGTCATACATACCATGGATGGGCTCCCCGCCGCCGGCATCGCCGCTTATGATTTGGGAACTGCCATATATTTATGCCGGGCAGCCATGAGGCTGCGCTGGATCGGTCCGGCTTATGGCCGGGACCTCCAAATCAACTGCAGCAATGCTCTTCAGGAATGGTACTCCGGATGGGATGAATACGCAGCAGCCTACATTGCCGGCGCAGCTTATGCTGCCGGGGCAGATGGACCTGCAAGAATAGGAGCACTTCAGCGTCAGGCAATATCGCTGATGGGCCTGGCTTCCGGATTCGCAGATAATAGGATTCCATGGCGGACGGCGCTGCCCGCTCCCAAATATAAGGAAGCCGGCTTCTAAACCAGACGCGGGGAGGAGCGGGACCGTATCAGCTAACCGTCTTGGGCCGCTCAATCCGGTTGATGCCGGGCCACCGGAAGGTGGACCATTCCGGACGGTAACGCTCGATTCGGGCTACAATTACAGTCATATCATCGGAAATTTCCCCGTGCTGCTGTCTGACAATCCGCTCCAGCAGACAGTCGGCGAAGTCCTGGGGACTCTCAGCCGTGATTTCCCCGATGACACGCTTCATCCACAGCTCCTTGTTCACCGCATAACCAGGCGCATCATAAATGCCGTCGGTCATCATAATCAGCACATCGCCGGGTTTCAATTGGGTGCCGATCAAATCCACATCGATTTCCTGCAGGATGCCCACAGGCAGGTTGTTTCCGGTAATCTGGATAACCTCGCTTCCGCGTTTAATAAAGCTGGGTGTGGAGCCAATCTTCATAAAAGTGGTGTCGGCGCTGTACAAATCGATCAAGGCCATATCTACCGTGGCGTACATTTCATCGGGTGACCGGAGTAAAAGCACTGAGTTGACAGATTTAATGGCGAGCTTCTCATCCATGCCGGATTGGAGCAGCTGCTGCAGAATAGTCAGCGCAGTGCTGCTTTCCGCCCGGGCCCGTTCGCCGTTGCCCATACCATCGGACAGCGCCACCACAAACTTGCCGTTGCCCAGCTCCGCGGTGCTGAAGCTGTCGCCGGAAAGCAAATCTCCGCCCTTGGCTGCCCCGGCAACCCCCGTCTCCACCTCATATTCCTTGGCCGAGCCGAAGGTAACCGTGCAGGAGCCATCCCCCTTCTCCGAGGAAACCTCCTTTTTAACCGCAATATTCTCACCTAATATATCGGATAACAGCGGAGCAATAATTTTGCGGCATTCATCGAAGCCCTTGGTATACTGATGGACAATTTCAATTTCCACATTGCCCTCTTCCAGCGTAATGACATCAATAGTCAGAATGGAAAGCCCCAGCCCTTCCAGAGCGCCCCTGATCTGCTCCTCCTGGAGATACAGCTCCTGCCCTTCCCGCTTGATCTCCCGGGCCAAATCCTCCATCACCTGGGAGACTCCCACCAGCTGGTCCGAAACCAATTGGCGGCTCTCCAGAATCTGCTTCTTCCACCGCAAATCATGCCGGTACAGCGTATACTGCTGCTTCATCACCTCCAGCACCTGATCCGGCCGCTGGCAGGCCTTGCGCCATTCCTGCTGGATATCCTTCCGGGAGAAATGCTCGTTCTGCTCAACAGCGGTCATCATTTCCGTCATGAATTTGTATGTGTCGTAAAACTGCCTGTCCCAGCATTGCTGCTTCTTCCAGCAGGATGTGCAGCTTTTGTTGGCCACGGCATTCATGAAGTGGCTGACCTCTTCCTCCTTCTTGCGCTCCATGCCCTCCTCCGTCAGCTGGCGGAAGCTCTTGGACAGCTGCTGGAACACCTGGGAGAACTGCTCCACCCGCCCCGCGGTAATATCCCGCACCCGCTTGGCGTATTCATAATGGCTCTTAATGTTCTCCTGGGTGCCGGGCACATATTTGGCCAGAACCTTAACCGCTTCCTTAGGCGTCAGCAGGAACAGTCCCAGCGCCACCAGTGTTTCCCAGGTGGAGGCCAAAATCGCCGCTTGATCCCCTACATACACCGTAAGAATGGAGCAGCCCAGCAGCATGCCCAGAGCAGCCGCCCACTTGCCCCCCTCCCGCAGCAGCCCGGCCAAAAGCCCGGCAAAAGCCAACAGGCTCATCTGGTAGATGGCGTTCATATCCGCCAGACTCAAAATTAATCCGGTAATGACACCCACGGTGGCTCCCAGGGGAGCGCCGCCCACTAACGCGAATAAAAGGATCAGATAGCGGGAAAATACATGCTCCACGGAGACTCCGCCTACCAGCCAGCCCACCGTACCGGTCATCACCGAGGCCAGAAGAATAATCAGGCAGATGATTTCCTCATGCTTCAAATTCGTTTTCTTGCGGGATTGGGTCAGCACCGGCACCGCCTGAATGAAAATCAGCGTCAGGACCAGGGACAGCAGGGCCTCTACCCCAGTCAGCATAAAGGTGTACCATGAAAGCTCAGCATTCATCACATAAGACAAAAGCTGTACCATAAACACAGAGGTGAAGGCCATAAAGGGAAGCAGGGAAATATCCGAACGTTCGAATTTTTCCACAGCCTTCTGGATCAGGACAAAAACCAGCAGCTCCGTAATGACATAACCCGGATGGGCGGCGGGAGAAAAGATGCTGCCTGCTGCCAGTGCCAAGCCCACCCAGGGCACCAGCTCCCGGCGCACAAACAATATGACGGCAAAGTAAGCAATGGCAAAGGGGGACAGCCTGTCCAAAATAGTGGCACGGCCCAGCAGAAACGCTACACCTATCAGTAATAAAGCCCACTTGCGAATGACCCAGGCTTGCGTCAGACGGTTTTCCAAGAGCATGGTTCTAAGACTCTGCATCATCCTGCGCGCCTGGGCGGGGATCACTTGTTCCATTCCAATCATCTTGTTCGGCTTTTGCATAATGATCAATTGCACCACCTTAATCAGTTTTCATTGGCAAGCGGCCGCCGGCTGACAGCACCTAAGGTCAAGGGACAACATAGACGATCCTTCTGGGGAAAGTCGTTAAGTGAACCCTATTATAGAGTGAATCTATCAGAAAGTTTGTCAGATTCAGTTGCTAGACCGGAAAAAGTTTCCGACAGCCGGCGCGAAAGAGCGCTTTCCTTTACGGGGTAACGGATTAGAGAAATTGAAGGACACTTTGTATGCGGCCCATTCCCCAGCAATCCGCAAAACATGAGCGCCTGCCGCCGAAAAATGATGTCGATGCGAATCAGACGCCGGAAGGAATGCCAAGAAATGCAAAAAAATTTTTTTGAGCCCAAACCTCTTTTTCCGCTGAATAACGGACTAGACGTCCGGCTGAGCCGGAAAAACAAAAATCCCCTGCCGCCCGGCAAGGGATTGACCAATCTTATATAGCGGCGAAGGGAATCGAACCCCCGACCTTTCGGGTATGAACCGAACGCTCTAGCCAGCTGAGCTACACCGCCGCACATAGACAAGCATGAGTATACCCGATGAATCATTGACCCGTCAAGTGATGCTTGTGCAGGACTGCAGCAAAAAAAGCCGTACGGATTCACAGGATCCGCACGGCTCTATAATTGTCGTGGCTTAATCGCGGCGTGCGCCGCGCCCGCCCCGCTTGCCTTCTGTATTCTTCTTTATAGAGGAGATCCGTTCCTCGCTGTCCTTCAAGAACTTGGACATCTTGTCTTCAAAGGACGGCTTGCCCATAGGGGGCCTTTGGAAGGAACGACCGCCACGATCTCCGCGTCCGCCTCCGAATCCACCGCCTCCACCACCGCCGCCAAATCCGCCTCCGCCTCCACCTTCGCTGCGTTCACGAGGAGGAAAGCTGCGGCGTTCCGGCCTGGCCGGCGGAGCAACACCCTCAGGTTTGTCGACGGCTTGCTTGATTGAAAGGCCGATCTTACCGTCCTTGTCCACGTTGATCACCTTGACGAGAACCTTATCCGCCAGTTTAAGATGATCATTAACATCTTTCACGTAATTGTCCGCAATTTCCGAGATGTGAACAAGGCCTGTCTGTCCTTCCGGAAGTTCCACGAACGCTCCGAAATGAGTGATGCCTGTCACCTTTCCCTCAAGCTTGCTGCCTACTTCAATTGCCATAAAGGTAATTGTTCCTCCCTTGAAATAATAAAGCCGATCCGGATAATCCAAAAAGAACGGGCTACGAGAATTATACCCGAAGGGTCAAAATCGGTCAACAAAAGCTCGGTATCCTACGTCTACGGATTAGTCCGCGGAACGTCGAACACCGTTTCCCCTTGTTTAAACATATGATTGTCTTTGCGGATTCGTTCCTCCCGGTATTCGGGATCGGACATCCGCTCCACTTCACGCTTTAGCTTATCGTTCGTCTGCACCGTATCGTTCAGCTTGCCTCCAAGCGCTTCCAGACGAATTGCAATCTCATCCGATCTCTGCATCTGGCCCCATGCTGTAGCACCAGCCCATAAGGTTAACGCCAGCACGCCTATGGTCAGAAGACGGATCCGCTTGCGGCTTGCGCCAGTTTTGGGGCTGGCGGAAGTTTTGCTCCCGACATTGCCGGCGCGTTCCCTGGACATGAGCTTTCCTCCCGTTCATGAAGCGTCTTACCGTTTGAGCCACCGGCGGAAGGCCTGCCAGGGCATCTTCACCCAACGCGGCAGCTTGGCATAGGGCCGGACTGCCCGTCCTACAAAACGGAGCAAAAGACGCAAAGGATAGAGCAATTGTATCACAACTTTGTACAGGAACATAGCGACTGCAGTCACGATTCCCAGCAGGAAACGGACTAAACGGACCAGCAAACGGAAGGGCCGGATAATAAGAACTTCTACACAGCGTATCACAAATTGAATCAAAACTTCAATTCCGCGGAGCAATAACCGGATGAACTTGACGGAAGCCCGGCTTAATCCCAAAAAATAAATGGTATATCCGGCAGCCAATCCAAGAAAAACAAAAATCCGGACTTGTCCAAAATTACCAATAAACAGCATGCGGAACACGAAAAGGGTGGCGATTACCCAATAGGCCAGGTCAAGCAGAGGGATCAGCCATCGGGGAATCCGGAGCTCATGGGCCAGAACCCGGTACAGATCGAACAGGAGGCCGATCCCTATTCCGCTGGCCAGCATAAGCCCCATAGTGGCAAACTGCACAGACAGACTCACTTAAATAGCTTCCCCAAAAAGCCCTTGGACTTGCTTCCGCTTCCCCCGTCCACATAAGCCAGCTCGTTCACCAATCCCTCGATGGCGACCAGTCCCTGCTCCAGGTTCAGGTTCTTAATATGGAGATTGGAGCCCTTAATCATCAGGTACCCCATTTCTGTCTCCAGCAAAAACTCCTCGTTGTCAAAGCTTTCCACATTCAATACCCCGGACAGTTCCAAAAGCTTCCGGTTCAGCATTTTGACTTCCTGGCGTTTTATTTTGCCCGTTTCCACCATCATGGCATGTCCCTCCCTCACGTTGGCGCGGACCTAAGCCACTGCTGACGGCTTTTGTGTCCATGCCTGCTCTACCATAAGGGTATGGGGGAATGTCCGGGTTTAGAACCGGAGACGCCTTTTTTTGAAAACCGACAAAATTTGCGGCCAACGAAAAAACCGGCCGGGAAGCTTCCCGGGCCGGCTGCATACTGTTTGGAGATTGCGACAAAAGCTCTTAAGTGCCGCTAATTTCCCCGCAGCTCCTTATTCCTTGTGGCTCTCCTCGCGGAGCACCGTGTACATACCGGCCGCTTCATCCTTGCGGGAGGTTTCGGCGATGCTCTCCACCCGCACAGTCACACTTTTCTGGCCGAAACGAATAGTCAGCTCATCCCCAACCTTCACTTCGCTGCTTTTCTTCGCTTCGCGGCCGTTGAGATAAACCCGCCCCTGATCCGAGACCTCTTGGGCCACGGTGCGCCTCTTAATCAGGCGGGAAACCTTCAGATATTTGTCCAGCCTCATTACTTGACTGCGTCTCTCAGCTTATTGCCTGCCTTGAAGGCGGGAATAACGGATTCCGGGATGGCGATAGGATCGCCGTTTTGGGGATTGCGGCCGGTACGGCCGGAGCGCTTGCGGGTTTCGAAAGTGCCGAAGCCAACCAATTGAACCTTGTCGCCTGCAGAGAGAGCTTCTGTTACTTCACCCACAAAGCTGTTCAGAACTGTCTCAACATCACGCTTGGTCAAGCCGCTTTTTTCGGAAATTTTGGTTACCAGATCCATTTTATTCATTTTCAGATAATCCTCCCTAATATGGTTTCAAGCTGCCGGCGAATCCGGCGTCTGAATCGTCAGTATGGGCTTCCTATACGCCAAACGGAAGTATACAAAGCTTGTTTATCGTCTACATATTCTGGATGCTGCCGGAAAATCCTGCTATCCGGAGCCCTCCGGCAAAACTTTTTCTTTGAAAATCTCCGTTGAGCCTACAGTCAGCCCGGTAGTATAGGCTTACTCTTGGGGAAGCTTCTTGGCTTCCTGCCAATAATGCTCCATTTCCTCTAACGCGGCATCCGCTGGCGATCTTCCGCTTTCTCTTAATTTCTCCTCCACATAGGTGAAGCGCCGGACAAATTTGCGGTTAGTCCGGGAGAGCGCCTCCTCGGGATCACAAGACAGGAAACGGGCCAAATTGACAATGGAAAACAGCAGATCCCCCAGCTCCTCCTCCTGGTGCTCCGGCGTTCCTTTCGTGGAACCGGCTCCATTATCCGGCTGCAGCCCCAGCTCTGCCTTCAGCTCGGCCAGCTCCTCCTCCACCTTGGCCAGCACATCCTCTATGCGGTCCCAGTCAAAGCCCACCTTGGCCGCTTTCTTCTGCAGTTTGTAGGCCTTCATCAGGCCGGGGAGGTCGCGGGGCACTCCATGCAGAGCAGAGAGAGCTTCCGGTGTTAATCCCTTTTGGCGCTTTTCCTCCGCCTTTACCTCTTCCCAGCGGGCCAGGGCTTCTTCGGAATTATCCGCATCCCGGCTGCCGAACACATGGGGATGGCGGCGGAGCAGCTTTTCATTCAACCCGGCGATGACATCATAGGCAGTGAAGCTGCCCGTTTCCTCCTCCATCTGGGCGTGGAGCATAATCTGCAGGAGCAGGTCCCCCATCTCCTCACACATGGCATCGGGATCATCATCATCCAGTGTTTCCAAAACCTCGTAGGTTTCTTCAATCAGATTTTTGCGGATGCTCTGGTGGGTTTGCTCCCGGTCCCAGGGACAGCCTTCGGGACTTCGGAGGATACCCACAATTTCATGCAGCCGGGGAAAGGTCTTGTTGACCACCGCATCCGCCTGTGTGGGGGGCACATAAATCAGAGACAGATTGCCATACCCCTTAATCCGGTCCAGCTCATACAGGGGTACCGCCGCCATAGACTCGCTGCCTGCTACTCCCAAGGCATGGCCCACCCATACGGTATGCTCGTCAGGGTAAAGCTCCATCAGGGCCAGCTTGGCATCGGAAGCCGTGTACATGTCGTACACCTGCCCGATCACTGTATGCAGCCGGGGATTCAGCACGGACATGGACAGACTGGAGGCGTCCAGCAGCTGAAAGCCCTCAATGGGGTCAAATCCGAACCGGGCAAAGGCCTGATCCAGGAAGCTTTCGCCGCCCACCGCCTCAAAGGCGATACCTGCCAATGCGCATCTTTCCCTGAGCAGCAGGGTAGTCCGTTCGGCCACAAAGGGATGGCCCGGCACGGCATACACGATATGCCGCCCCTCTTCTTCCGCAAGCCTCAGCAGCTCAGAGGCAATGGCCTCGTATACGTCCTCAAAGCTGCTCTGGGCTTCATAAATATGGTCAAAGCTGCTGCAGGCGATGCCCTGTTCCTGCAGATAACGGACCACCGGATGATCCTCCGTCCGCAAATAGACGGCATCCGCGGCCGTGAGCCGCCGGAGCACCCCCAGGGTCAGCTGGTTTTCGTCCCCCGAGCCCAATCCAACTACTGTTATTGCCTTCGCCATCTGCGATCAGCCTTCTTTCGATATGGGGTGTGGTGTCTCCGGCAGGAGCCGCCACCTTAGGAGCAGCGGCTTCCACCTGCTGTGGAAGCCGGGGACCAGGGCCAGCTCCGCTTCGGTGAGCGCCCCGGTCTTGAGAAGCGCCGCCCCGTACACGGCGGCGCCGGCCGCTACTGCGGCTAGGCTCGCGGCGGTATGCCGCAGCCGGAGGTGGCCCTGGCCCCAGGGCAGGTGGAGGATGCTCCACTCCACCGCCAGCACCGCCAGGGCCATGATGCACGCTGCGGCCAGTGGCCGGCGCAGCGTGCGGAGCGGCGCCAGGGTCTCCGGCGCCACTGCTCTTAGCGTCCGCAGGTTCAGCGCGGACGCCAGTCCATAGGCGAGGACGGCGCTGGCCGCGGCGCCCCCGATGCCCCAGGCGGGCACCAGGAGCAGGTTGCCCGCTGTTTTGGCCGCGGCAGCCAGGAACAGGCTGCGGGCCGGGACCCGCACCGCGCCAAGGCCCTGCAGCACACAGCCGCTGACAATGTGCAGCGTGGCGAACAGCGCGGTGAAGGACACCAGCGCCATGGCGGGCCAGCCCTCCGGCGACGCGAAGAGCATCACGTTCACCGGCAGGGCCGTGGCCGCCAGACCGAAGGCAGCGGCCAGACCCGCCAGCCAGGTGAACCGCAGCACCGGCCTCACCCGGGCGGACAATAGCCCGGGATCCTGGGCGGCCTTGGCCTGGGCCACTGCCGGTACCAGCGCCGCGGCCATGGAGGTGGCCACCATGGTCACCAGCTGTACCAGCGGCAGCCCGTGGTTGTACAGGCCGAACAAGCGGCTGGCCTCCGCAGCACCTCCTCCCGCTGCCATAAGCTGCCGGGGAATGGTGAAGGTGTCCACCAGCGTCAGCACCGGCATGGCCAGAGAACCCAGGCACACCGGCACTGCGTAAGCAGCGAAGCGCCGCAGGAATGCACCGGCCGGTTCTGCTTGTCCGCCTGCGTTTCCCGGTTTTCTCCCGGAGGCTTCATTCTCATCAAGAGTAGCCTGTCCGCAGCGGCGCACAGTCTTCCGCCTCCGCCGGATCCAGAACAGCCAGGCCGCAGCCAAACCGGCAGCCGCCCCTGCGGCAGAGCCGAAAACAGCACCGGCCGCAATCCGGTCAGCCCCCTCCTGCCGTCCTGTCAGCCAGAACAGAAGAATCAGCATAACCGCCACCCGCACCACCTGCTCAATCACCTGTGTGACTGCCGTGGGCACCATATCCTGCAGGCCTTGGAAATATCCGCGCACAGCCGCCATCAACGGCGTAGCAAGCAAGGCGAAGGATACGCTCCGGATGCCTGCCGCCGCAGCCTCAACGCCCATCAGCGCGGCAATGCCATCCGCAGCCGTATAAAGCACAGCGAAGCCGGCTGTGCCGGTTAATGCCAGAATCCAGGCTGCCCGCCGGAATATCAGCCTTGCTTCCGCCAAGCTTCCGCGTCCCGCCGCTTCCGCCACAAAACGGGAGACAGCGATAGGGAACCCCGCCGATGCCAATGTCAAAATAAACAAATACAACGGATAAACAGCGTTATAAATGCCGAATACTTCATCACCGGCGATATTCTGCAGCGGAATTTTTTGAAGCGTACCCAGGAACTTGGAGATAACCGTAGCTATCCCCAGAATGGCCGCCCCTTTCAGGAAGGAAACACCCGCATCCGAACCCGGCTTCTCCCTCCGTCCGTCCTCCCGCTTCCCTGTGTTGTCCATGAGTGAGCTATCCTTTTCATGGCGGCAATATGTCCCTCTTTAACGAAGGCTCCCCCAAAAGGACCCGGAATTGCCCTCGAAGTATCCACTTTTGGGGAATTGTTATTTGTTTCCGCCTCTTTAACTATACAGAATCCAGCCGCCAGGCGCCAGCCCTGCCCCTGCATGGCCATATAACGAAAAAGCTTCCCCCACAGGCCTGGGGCCTGTAAAGGAAGCTGGACAAGGTTTGCGCATACCGGTTATTGCTCCATCTGCTTGGCAAGAAACCCTGCTGCGGTTTCAGCCATTTTGACTTCCATTTGACCCATTTTGACGCCGTCTTCCTTGCTGAACAAAATGACCGATCCGATGGGATCTCCACTTGCTACGATGGGGGCAACTGTGATCGCGCTGTAGTTCTCCAGCACATCCTTGCAAATTTCGTAGGTGCCCGGATTCAGCTCCTGCACTGCCTTGCGCTGATCCATGCAGGCTTCCACTAAGGAACCAATCTGCTTCTCCAAATAATCCTTCTTGGAGCCGCCGGAGATAGCGATAATGTTGTCCCGGTCGGAGATCATGGTTATGTGGTTGGTGCTTTCATACAGGGATTCGGCATATTCCTTGGCAAAATCGCCAAGCTCGCCGATAGGTGAATACTTCTTCAGAATCACTTCCCCGTCGCGGTCCACGAATATCTCGAGGGGATCTCCCTCACGGATTCTTAAGGTTCTACGAATTTCCTTCGGAATAACAACTCTTCCCAAATCATCAATGCGGCGTACGATCCCAGTTGCTTTCATGCTCTTGATGCCTCACTTTCCGCGAAAAGTAGTTGATCTCCTGTGTCGCTTTATCACTTGTGGATGGGAGCTCGAGTGCTGTCCATAGTATTCATCTGTTGCCATTGTCTTATGCAAATTCCTGCATCCTGCAACGGGTAGGCGGTTTTGGTTGCTTCTGGCTCCTCTCCCGGTGCTTACATTATGTCCTAAACTCTCCTTAGTCATCCGGGTTGGGAAATGTCTTGCTTCAGACTTTTCGCTCTTTAATTTTTAAGCAGTTCGACAAAAACCACCATCGTTCTGGCTTGATGAAGGCTATAATGTTCTCATAAGCTGGAATAGAAGTAAATGAACTGGTAAGTTTTCCGGTCAGAGCTTATATCATGCTTATGAATTTAAATAACAGGAGGACAGAAAATATGCCGTATCTTGCCAGCAGGCGTACGCTTCCGGCGGCGCAACGGCTGATAACCAAGGTTGCCCTTGCAGCCACAGTGCTGTCATCGGCCTTCACCGGCCTCATTGCCGCGGAGGATGTGCAGCACCAACCTGCCGCCGCGAGTCCCTCTACCGCCTTCACAGACATTTCGGACTCCTATGCGAGAAAAGAGATTGAGGCGCTAGCCCAAGCAGGGATCCTCTCCGGATATGACCAGGGCCGCTTTTTCCCCCAACAGCCCATTACCCGGGCTGAGTTAGCCAAAATCCTGGTATTGGCTACCGGAAGGACCGAAAGCTCCAACTCCCTCACTTCTTTTCTTGATGTGCCTCCAGACAGCTGGTACCGGGGCTACGTAGCGGCTTTGGTGGAAGCAGGCATTACAGAGGGGACCTCCCCAACAGCCTTTTCACCGGATGCGCTGGTTACCCGTGAGGAACTGGTGGTGCTATTTACCCGGGCCATGGGCTTAAGCGGAAAAGCGGAACAACTGCCGGCAGAAGCGGTGCTTGCCGATTTGCCGATGGTGGCAGACTGGGCCAAACCCAGTGTCATTCTTGCCTACAAAACAGGCTTTATTAATGGTATGGACAACGGAAACGGCTCAACGCGGTTTGCTCCTAAGGAGAATGCAGAGCGACAGGCTTTAGCCTTATTGGCTTATTCGTGCTGGACCCGTCAGGCTGAATTTACAGCTAAAGCAGAGGAACTGCTCCGGCTCACTCCTGTGTCCACCCCCTCCTCCCAATCGCCCCAACCGTCCGCCACAGTGAAAGCTCACGACAACGGATACGCGGGACAAGCCTTCCTGGTTATAAAAGCCGAAGCTTTTGACCGGACTACAGTAATGGTCACATTGGATAAACTCATCGAAAACGCCTCTGATGTGAAGTCATTTTCCTTTGCCAACGGGTTGGAGATAACGGGTGCAGCAGTAAAAGCCGGGACCCCAACCGTAGTGCTGACCACCGGCAATCAAACCCCTGATATGTTATACCCACTCTATTATGAT
>JAQSYT010000078.1 GCA_029256065.1 Paenibacillaceae bacterium | reverse complement strand
AGCGAATTTTTGTTCATGGCAAGGCACTTTTGCGCAGGCGTACCGGGGGTACGTCAAGCGAAAGTAACGCAGCAAGGGACGAAAAGGCGGTAAAAGATGTCCTCAACGAGTTTTCAGACACGACCTAACTAACCCGTCACAAAAAAGCCCGATGGAAGAATCCTGTCTAATGGATTCCTTCATCGGGCTTGTTGTTGATGCGCTGCTTTCTACCGCATTTCTGACGGACTTTTGCCGGTATAATGCTTAAACTGGCGGCTGAAGAAAAATACATCCCGGTAGCCCAGCTCATGGGCCACCTCAGACACGGACAGTCCGGCATACCGGAGCAGATGCTCCGCCCGCTCAATCCGGGATCGGATGATATAGGACTGCACCGATTGGCCGATCATCCCGCGAAACTTGGTGGAGAAATACTTGGGAGAGAGATTCGCCCGTGCCGCCAAATCCTCCAGCTTATGATGCCGGGCCGCATGGAGGCGGATGTAGTTGGCGACTTCATGGATAGCCTCAGTCAATTGTACGCTGTCGCCTCCTCCGTCCGGCTCCTCCATCCGGTCCTCCCGGAGCAGATGGATCATCAGCTGCTTCAGCACCAGCCTGGCCTCCACTTCAGCCCCGAAGGTTTTCTCCACGAGAAACAGCCGCACATAGCTGGACAGAAGGCGTTCGAAGTCCACATTTTCCTTGACAATCCGGTAAGGCTCCGGCACCAAATCAGGAATTTGGGTGAGGTCAAAATGAATGTAGGTAAGCGTCAGGGGCTTCTGTGGATTATGCACCGCGTAAGTGTCATCTCCAGGCCGGAAAAGAAAGCAGCTTCCCCGGCTGATCCGGTATTGCACCCCGTTGAGCTGCACCTCCCCTTCCCCGCTCCATACGTAAAATAAATCATAATTGGGCAGCCTGTCCTCCCTGCGATGCCATTTCCAGCCCGGCTCACAGAGAATCTTGGCAAAGGAGGGCTTCAAAATAAAATCATCCGGCGAAATCTCCAGCATCGGCCTACCGCTTCCTTCCGTCACATCCTGTTCTTATGCTTATTGTAGCGAAAGAGGCCGATGCTGCCAATGAAAATCATTCTTAACTCTTGGAATAACACGGTCTATTCCGCCAGCTTATTCACCCATTCCGCCACATCGTCCACAAGGGATGACGTTACATTGGAGGGCTGCCCATACTCCTGGCCTATGGATACGGAGCCATACTCCGCGAGCAGATGGTTGACCGAAGGGTAGGAAGCGAAGGTCACATTGGTCCGGTCCTTCAAGGCAGTCTTCCAGCCCTCGAATTGCTTCATGGATACCTGCCAGTCATTTTCACCCTGGGCGATAAATAAAGGAGTGGTCTGGGACCGCGCCATCTCTGCAGGCTGGTAGTCCCGCTGCTCAATCCACCAATACGGGGCCCCCAGGGGGAATTGCTCCGGCAGGTGGTCCACGGAGTAGGCCGGGTTGTGAATGGTTTCCACCATGCTCTTATATGCAGCCACCGCCGCTTGCTGTTGAGCAATCAGGGACTCAGGCTGTCCGGATTCCTTCAACAGCTGCAAGGCCACCTCCTGCTGCTCCACCAGCACCTCACTGATATTGCCGCTGGGTGCGGCCAGAAGCACCGCTCCCTTGACGGAAGCACCCAGCTTTTGTCCCAGCATCAACGGCACTGCATAACCGCCTTGGCTGTGGCCTGCAAGGAAAATGTTGTCCGGGTCGATTTCCTTCAGGGTTTTGGCCAGCTCAACAGTCCGCAGGGCATCCGCTACCGTTTCATCCTCCAGAGAGAATTGGGGAAGCGCCGACACCTTCAGAGTGTGCTCCGCCGTCACTTTGTCATAGCGCAGCACAGCAATTCCCTTGCCCGCCAGGCCTGCCGCCAAATCGCGGAAGGGCTTGGCTCCGCCGATGGTTTCGTCCCGGTCATTGGGGCCGGAACCGTGAACCAGAATAACCACAGGAAAAGGTCCCTCTCCCTTAGGCAGGGTCAACACTCCTGGCAGCGCAAACGCGCCTTTACCGACTACAACTTCCCGTTCGGTATAGAGTGTAGGATCATCGTAAGCGGCAGGCTGGTAATGGGACTCCGCTGCTGTTACATAGGCATTCAGATCATCCACTGCCCCCTGTTTGTCAAAACGGAGCACGAGCGTAATCCGTCCGGGCGGAATGTCCAGCTCATAATCCAAATATACGTTGGAATGGACACCATTCTCTACCGTTTTGGCCTGCAGCAGCTTGGGATGCCCCGCGGCCAGCGTCTGGATTTGGGCCAGAGCCGCAGCGGTGTTCTCCCCTCTGAAGGCTTGAATGAATGCAGCTGAGGAGCCTGCAGCCAGCCGTTCCCCATCCCCTTGCAAAAGTTGATACACGTATGCGGTCGCCTTCACGTTCAGATCATGTTGGGCAACCGGCTGCTGTCCATCCCATCCCAGCGTAATTTCGGCGAATTGCTCCAAAACCGCAAGCGGAATAACCGTTTGTTCGTTTAGCAGCTGAACGGGTAAGGCAACAGTTACCTTGGCTCCGTTCAGCTCCGCTTCTGCAGAGCCGATCCATACCTTCAGCACCGAGGAGCCTCTGGAGGCAGTGGCACTGCGCTCCGCTTCGTTCCACTCCACCCGCGCCCCCAGCAGCTCGGCGGCGTAGCGCAGCGGGACCATAACATGCTGTCCTGTTACGGAGCCGAGAGTTACACCAGACTGGCTTTCCGCCGCCGCGGAGGCAGCCGGCACTGCCGCGCCAACAGCCACTGCGGGAACGGTCAAGCTGGAAGCCATAAGCAAGGACAAGGTTAAAAGGGCCGCTTGTTTTTTCAAAATACATCATTCCTTCCCGGATTCATTTATATTTAGAATATTGCCTAAATGTTTAATTAAACAATAATACGGATACACTCATTTGTCAAACCAGTTCCAGGCTGCGGTTAGGATTTACCGGACAGTCCGGCGGTAGGTCCGCAAGCTTACGGCTATATGTGCGTACCCGAAGATGAGACCGGCTGCCAGAAGGGGTGCAGCATGCAGAACCACAGAGGCAAACAGGAAATAAACAGAGGGAAATACGGCCAACGGTACGGGAATCCCCCATATCGGAGCAAACAACCGGGCAAAATCTCTGCCCCCCCGGTAATAAACGATCCAAACGGCGTAATACAGAAGTAAACAGACTGCCATCCCTGCCAACGCGGCTATCCCATACCACCGCTCCAGGTGGAACGGGAAGAAGAGGGGAAGCACCACCGTGCCCGCCCGTCCCATTGCCTCCGCCGCCGTCAAAACCGGGTGCACCCGCTTTTCATCCGGCGCCGGCATATTCCGGGGAGACAAAAACATAAAACTCACACTGGGAAGCATCACTAAAACCGGTATAATGAAACTGGAGAAATAAAACATTTTCCGCCTCCACAATCCTTTATTGTACCGCCAGCCCAAAGAAGGAGGACTGCCGTTTATGAGAAGAGATGAATTTCAGGTTCACAGCCGCGAAGAAATCGATGCGTTTCTAAATGATGCGTCCTACGGCTTTCTCGGAGTCATGGGACAAGACGGTTGGCCCCACATGAAGCCGCTGAATTTTGCTTACACCGGAGGAGCAATCTATGTCCACGGATCGGCCAAAGGGGAGAAAATGGATGATCTGGCCCGGAACAGTCAGGTTACCTTCGCTGTAGCCAAGGAATACGCCATCATCCCCTCCACCTTCAGCGATTCGCCGGTTGCCTGTCCCGCCACCGCCTTCTTCAAGTCGGTCCACATTAAGGGGACCGCCGATGTGGTCACTGACCTGGCGGAGAAAGCGGCAGCCTTAACCGCGCTGATGGAAAAACTCCAGCCCGAGGGAGACTATGCACCTATCGACCCGGATGACCCCCGCTATAAGCAAATGCTGAAGGCAGTGGCCGTTGTGCGGGTATCCATTGGAGAAATCAGCGCCAAATTCAAATTCGGCCAGAATCTCTCCGAAGCCCGCAGAGAGATCATCATTAACCGTCTCGGGGAAAGAGGCCGGCCTGACGATGCCGCTACTGCCGGGCTGATGCGCGCCTATGCTCCACCCCCGGGGGCGGAGGAATAAGAGACCTCAAAAAAAAGCCCGAAGCCAGCAACACCGCTTCGGGTTTTTTCAGTTATTTTACATACAACCGGGCCCGTTCCTCCCAAATCTCGCCCGGCTCCAGCCCGAACAAGCCGATTTCCTCCGCAGGAAGACCGGTGTTGGGTGCATTGACCAAATTGATCTGAGGCTCGGGACAGAAGAAACCTTCCCGGGCTCCGTTATTGTACAGCATCCACTGCTTGTAGGAGGTTCCTGCATCGTACACCAGGGTGACTCCTTCCTTGTTGTCCGTCAGCTCCATAAAGTTGCGTCCGTTCTGCGGCTTGACTGTATAGTGGTTGTCCAGCGGAATGGCAAAAGGGTTAACCCCTTCTCCCTGCAGGGCAATTTCCTCGGCAGACAACGGCAGCTTATTGCCGGTGGGCAAGGTGCGGGAGGACATCTCCCAGCGTTCGCCGATGGTTACCTTCACCAGATAATCCGCTGCAACGCTGTCCGGAGCGAAGGGCACGCTCACCGCTGTATGGAAGGCCAGGAGGCAGGGCATGGATGCTTTCCCTTCGTTTTTGACCACCAATTGCTGGGCCAGGCCGCCGTTCTCACTAAGCGTGTATGTCAGCCGGATGGTAAAGTCAAAGGGCAGGTATTGATAAACCGGATGCCCTTCCCTCACCTTAACGGCCACGGTTACCACACTTTCACTGCCATGCGCGCCCACATACTCCACTGTCCAAGGAATGGTGTGGACAAAGCCGTGGATATGGTTATTGTCTCTTGGACTATTCACAGGCAATTGATACATGGTTCCGTTCCACGGGAATTTGCCGTCCTCATAACGGTTGGGCGGAAACAATACCGGAATCCCATAAATGGCCGGATGGGCCTTGAAGTCCTCCATGCCGCCCTCAGCCGGCTCATGCAGGAAACGGTATCCCTTCTCCACATCCCGGAATGCCACCAGATTGCCGCCGTATTCCGGCAGAATCGCCGCTTCATATTTGCCGGCCTTTAACCAGACCGCCTTTTCACCCTGGAATTCGCCTGTCTTTGCTTCATAAACGGACATGTACAGGTCTCCTGTTCGTTTTGGAATGATACGCTTTCACTTGCTCCCCCCAAAGGATACCATTCCGGTGTCCCAAGTCAAGCAGAATCTGCTCCATGTTGAACTGCCTGCAACTGCCACCGTGCACAGCAAACGGAGCCCCACAGCCACAAGGGCCGCGGAGCTCCGCAGATAAACAGTTTTTCCGATTACCGGATTTCGGTCATCGGCACGCCGTCCATGTCGTCGAAGGCTTGGTTTTCGCCGGCCATACCCCAGATGAAGGTATAAGCAGCAGTGCCTACGCCGGAGTGGATGGACCAGCTCGGGGAGATAACCGCATCCTGGTTGCGCATTACAATGTGGCGGGTTTCGGTAGGTTGTCCCATCATGTGGAACACAACACCGTTTTCCGGCATATCAAAGTACAGATATACTTCCATCCGGCGCTCATGGGTGTGGCAAGGCATAGTGTTCCACATATTGCCCGGATCCAGTTGAGTCAGGCCCATTACCAGCTGACAGCTTTGGATGCCCTTCTCGTGAATGTATTGATAGATGGTACGCTCGTTGGAGGTTTCGATGGAGCCCAGGTGACGCGGGTTGGCATCCTTCTGAGCAGCCTTCACAGTCGGGTATTGCTTGTGGGCCGGTGTGGAGTTCAGGTAGAACTTGGCAGGGTTAGAGGCGTCAGCACTTTCGAACAGCACTTCCTCTGCGCCCAGACCTACATACAGGCAATCCTTGTTATCCAGCTCATATGCAGTGCCGTCTACCTTGACAGTGCCCTTGGCGCCGATATTGATGATACCCAGCTCGCGGCGGGCCAGGAAGAAGGGTGCGCCCATATCCTTGGCGTCGGCTTCCAGCTTGATGGACTCCTTCACAGGTACGGCTGCGCCGGTAATAAAGCGGTCATTGTGGCTGTATACCAGCTTCAGCTCGCCGGGAGTAAACAAGGCTTGGATCAAAAATTGCTTGCGCAGTTCTTCGGTGTCGTACTTTTTCACATCTTGGGGATGATTGGAGTAGCGGATTTCCATAACAACAATTCCTCCTTGAATATAGTAATAGATTGTTGCCGCGGTAAGCGCATGAACATTTTCTTTTTCATCATGGCTGCGGCAGTCAAAGGTCATACCGGTAAAACCGGCTGATAAACGGATTCCGGTTTCAAACAGGTTCATTCATGTTCATTAGAACTTTCTTTACGTTCATATGGTACCATATTTCGAACGGAATTACCATAACACTTCATTTCTTCACATTTTCACTGCGTGACGGAATCGGTAGGCAGGTGGTATAATATTTGTCAATGTGTATACCAATTTGAGGAAGGATGACCCCCATGCACCCTCTGGCCCAAAAGCTGAACGAAACCATTGAAAAGAACAGCCCCCACCTGCACGAAATGCTGTCCGATCTGGGCAAGCTCATTTATTTTCCCAAGGACGGAATCCTGAGCCAGTCCGCCGAAGCCAAAGCCAAGGCCAAAACATACAATGCCACCATTGGAACCGCTCTGGAAAACGGCCAGCCCATGCATTTGAAGGTCATTCAGGATACACTCTCTGCATATGCCCCCAAGGATCTGTACGAGTATGCTCCGCCCGCAGGCAAGCCTGAGCTGCGGACTGCCTGGAGAAGCAAGCTGGTGGTGGAAAATCCGTCCCTGTCCGGCAAAAGCTACGGCAATCCTATCGTTACTAATGCGCTGACACACGGCCTGTCCATTGTAGCCGATTTGTTCGCCGGTCCCGGGGACGCCGTTATCATCCCGGACAAGAACTGGGAAAACTATGAGCTGACCTTCTCCATCCGCCGCGGTGCAGAAATGGTTTATTACCCTCTTTACAATGAAGAAAGAAAGTTCAATGACACAGGCCTGAAGGAAGCCATCCTTGCCCAGAAGGAAAAGGGCAAAGCCATTGTTGTGTTGAACTTTCCCAATAACCCCACAGGCTATACTCCCGGAGCGGAGGAAGGCCGCAAGATTGTGGAGGCTGTCCAGGCTGGCGCAGAAGCGGGCATCAACGTGGTTGTGGTCACGGACGACGCCTACTTCGGACTGTTCTTCGAGGACTCCCTCCACGAGTCCCTGTTCGGCTCCCTGGCCGGTCTGCATCCCCGGGTGCTGGCCATTAAGGTGGATGGTGCTACCAAGGAAGAATATGTGTGGGGCTTCCGCGTAGGCTTTATCACCTATGCTGATCCCAACGAAGCGGTCCTGGCTGCACTGGAGCAGAAAACCATGGGCATCATCCGGGCTACCATTTCCAGCGGACCGCATCCGTCCCAAACCTTCGTGCTAAAGGCTCTCCAATCCCAGGACTTTGATCTCCAGCGGGCGGAGAAATACCAAATTATGAAGGGCCGTGCCAACAAGGTAAAGGCTGTTCTGGATTCCGGCAAATACAGCGGGGTATGGGATTATTATCCCTTTAACTCCGGCTACTTTATGTGCCTGAAGCTCAAAACGGTGACCGCCGAGCAGCTGCGTCTCCATCTGCTGGACCAATATGGCGTTGGCACCATCGCGTTGGGTGAAACCGATCTGCGCGTGGCCTTCTCCTGCATCGAGGAAGCAAACGTGGAGCATCTGTTCGACCTGATCCACAGCGGTGTGCAGGATCTGGAAAAGGTTGCAGCCAAGTAAGCGGGCCGAATGCATAAAAGCCGTTCCGGTCTCCCACGATAGGGGGACGGAACGGCTTTTTTACGGGTACAGCCTACCCGGCGGGCTTATCAGCCACCAACGTAAATAATTTAGGAATACCCTTGTCGAAAACCTCCGAGGATTGGTTAGGCTCCTCCACCAGATGGCGGATGACCAGACCGGATTGGGCTGCCGCCGTGACAATTTCTCCAAGATTCCAATAACGGACCTTGGCCTTGGGCAGCTGCGCCTGCTCTTCCTCCGGCAGGAATTTGCCGTATGCCACATCCACCTCTTTGATGGAGGAATCGAAGTAATCTCCCGTTACCTTATGCTTGCGGATGCTGGCGGTGGTTCCTTTGGAGGTGATCAGCTTCATGGTGACCGGGTGGAAGTCCTGAAGCACCAGACGGCCTCCAGGCTTCAGCAGCCCGCCAACCAATTCCATCAACGGAGCCAGATCCGTAAAGTAGTGGAGGATTCCGCCCTCCATCAGCACCAGATCATAGTCACCGTTTTTTTCCTCCTCCGGCAGCTCCAGCACATCCGACACCACATAGTGGAGGGGAACCCCCGCTTCCTTAGCCAGCTCCCGGGCGAACCGGGCATTCTGCTCGGAAATATCCACCACTGTGGAGGTTGCGCCCAATAATGCCATCGCAATGGCCTTTGACCCGTGGGAACCCAGCAGGTTGGCAACCTTTTTTCCTTTTATATCTCCCATATACCCGTACAGGCCCTTCAGCCGGGCGGCGGGATTCGCCTTAATCCGCGCCGCCGCCTGTTCCACGGAACCGAACCGCTTGATCCACGCCTCATAGGTACTGTTGTTCCACGCCTTCTCATTGGCGTTGGAATGCTCTCTTTGATCCGGCATGCAAGCTCTCTCCTCCGATATATCGCTCCCCGCCGGCAACCGGTGGGGGATTGTGCTTATACTTTAGCGGTTATCGGAGGCGCATGCAAGGATTAATAAATTTTGATTTCCGTCACCAGCGCATTGGAGCCCTTCAGCTCAATCAGCCGGTCTGCGGCGGGCAAGCTGCCTCCGGTAATGGAAACCGTCGGTGCCACGTTATATACCGCCTCTTGGACAGTACCGCTTACCGTTTGGGCAATTTTGATGGTGGCGATTTTGCCCTCTGCTGTCAGGGTCATGTCCTTGTAAAGCCCGGTGACGCTAAAGGACGGGTTGGTAACTGCAGTTGTCACCTCCACAAAAAGGGCAATACCGTTAAATGTGCGGATTTTCAGCGTATCTCCTGCAACCAGAGCATTCAATGCCACCCGTGCATTATTGCGGTAAATAAAAGCGTTGGCATCCACCACAACATTGGTGTATTGGCCGTTATTCTCCACCTGCAGCACATTGCCGACGGGAGCCGCAGCTAGCTTGCCGGTTACCAGCGTCTGATCCTGCCCGGAGCCGTTGCCCGGAAGCTGCTCACCTGTGCGGTCCAGAAGCGCAGCCAGCTCAGCACGGGTTACTGGACGGTCCGGACGGAAGGTATTGTCCTCGTAACCGTCGATAAGCCCTTTTTCAAGTGCAACCTTCACATACCCTACCGACCCGGCAGGAATTTGTGCCGCATCGCGGAAGGTCAGCTTTTCATTCATCTTTGATTTGGCTTCTGTGCCCAGCTTCATTGCTTTCACCAGCAGAGTGGTGGCCCACAGACGGTCTGCCGGCTTATCGGGCTGGACCTTGTCGTCGGATTCCAGGAACAGATCATTCTCGGCGGCCACCGCCACATAACCGGTTGCCCAAGCGTATTGCTTCTTCACGTGATCCGCATCCTTGAAATTCAGGTTGGAGTTCATCTCCTCTGCGGATTCAGCCTGATCCCGCAATCCCATCAGACGGACAGCAGCGGTCAGTGCCTCTATGCGGGTAATGGTCTTGCGGGGCTGGAAGCTGCCGTCCTCATATCCTTCAAACACCCGTTTGGAGGCCAGACTGGCAATATATTTCATCGCCCATTCCACATCAGCACCTGTCACATCAGGGAAATTCAGAACAATGTTCACATTCCCCTTGGAGTTGGAGATGTTCTTGGCTTGGGTGGTGTACTTGTTGTCATTGTTTCTGCCTTGATCCTTGCCATTTCCGTTTCCTTTTCCATTGCCGTTGGCCAGCGCAGTGGCACCGCCCCCAGCCAGCATGGTAACAGCCAGTCCTGCAGCAATCATAGATTTCATTGTTTTTTTAGTATTCATGTCTAAAGCACTCCCTCGCTTTGGATTAGGATTGGTTCCGGCCAAGAACCGCTTCGCGAAGTGGGGATTGATGCTACAAGGTTTCGGCCGGCAAGAAGAGATTGAGGGGGTGGCAGGAACATGTTAGACTGGTAAGGGTATAGAAAACCCCCGAATATCGTTCCTGTTTCAAACAAATTTTCACAAGAATAAAGGAGATGTACATGCGCAGAAAAAAGAGGTCATTGTTCCCAAAGTGGATTTTCCTTGCTGTCCTTTTTGTCATCCTGGCAGGCGCCGCCATCGGGTACGTTCAATTCCGCAAGGATGGTCCGGATTCGGCCAACCCAGCGGAAACGCCGGCAGGCTCCACACAGACGCCAAACCACAGTCCGGCTGTTTCCGCCTCCCCTGTCCCTACCAAAAAGCCCATCCCCTCGGAAACCGTGGATGTTGCCATTATCGGCAGTGAGCTGGAGGGCATGTACCTGGCCCGGGCTGCGGCTGATGAAGGACTCACCGTCAAGGTCATTGATCCCCGTGCCAAAGCGGGCGGACAGGTCCTCCAGGGTGAGATGCTGTTCCTGGATGAAACAAGGGATGCCAGCGGCAAGCTGCTGGTGCAAGGCCGGGCCAAGGAGCTGTTTGACGGCTTCCGCGCCGGGAGAATCCGCAAGCTCAGCGAATTTCAGACTTATTACACCAAGCTGGTAAATGGCATTCCCATGGAATCAGGCATCACCATTCAGGAGCTTGCCGCTGCCCCCGGGATTCAGGGGACGGAAGCACTGCAATCCGTGATTTACAAAACAGCAGATGGCATTGAAAAGAAGTTGACTGCCTCCTACTGGGTGGAAAACTCCGACTTTGCCGCTCTGGCCTCCAAATTGAAGGTCACCCGTCTGCCGGGTCTTGAGAAATTTTACGGCCAGGAACAGATTGAATATATGAGCGCCGGCATGATGATGAAATTCAAGAACGTGGACTGGGCCCGCTTCCAGGCCGCCTACAAGGAATCCGTCAACGAAAGCTTCGCCATCGGTCTCACCGGCGTCACCCGGGGGTACAAGCCCACCAACGACAGCGTCTTTTTGCGGGGGCTTAATGCCGTCAGCCAACGGGATGGAGAAGTTATCATCAACGCCTTCCTGCTGTACCAGGTTGACCCTTCCGATGACACCTCCATTGCTGCCGCCAAGGAGCTGGGCAAGAAGGAGATTCCCCTGATTCTGCAATACTTCAAGAAGAATATGACCGGGTGGGAAAATGCAGAGCTGAACGGCTTCCCCGACTATCTGTACATCCGGGAATACAATCATTACGAAACCGATTATGTGCTGAAGGTTTCCGACGTGCTGGGTGCCCGGATGTTCCCTGACAACGTCAGCATTGCCGGATATCCCCTTGACCTGCAAGGGCTCAAGGCCAACAAGTGGGGCATCGAGATGGGCCGCCCGGACAAATACGGCATGCCCTTACGCAGCTTCCAGCTGAAGGGCTATGAGAATGTGCTGATGGCCGGTAAAAATGTGGGAACTACCGCCATAGCCTACGGGAGTGCCCGGATTCAGCCTAATACCTCGCTGGCTGCGGAATCCATCGGCGTCATCCTTGGACAGATCCATGGGAAGAAAAAGCTCCGGGAGCTGACAGAGGCCGACTGGAGCACCCTGCATCCGTACCTGGAGAGCAAATATACCATTAAGGTTACCGGCGTAACCGGCACCAACAAAATCGCCGGCTGGACAGCGGAGGAAATCGCCAAGCTGGACACAGGCGAGATCGTTTACCCCAGCTATATCAAAACCCGCAAGCCTTAGCACGCAAAAAGCGCCAATCCTTCCCCATACCGGGGATGGTTGGCGCTTTATCGTTTCCTTAAGGCTTGCCTATTCCTGGGAGCCGCGCTTTTCCTTCAGCCAGCGTGGCGCACCTTTGTTCTTCTGGTCGGCTTTCCGGGCGACCTTGCCGCCCCGGGCAGAAGGCTTGGCCTCCTGCTGCCGCTGACCGGAGGCCTTGTCCCGCCGTACGGCTGGAGCAGTCCCGGCATCGCGGCGCTCGCCGTTCCCGGCTCCTTGCTCCTGGCGGTGCCCGGCAACTGCCCGTCCGCCCTTCTCACGGGATTCCTCCCGGGGCTCCGGTCCTCTGCCGCGGGTCTCGCCTGCTCCTCTTGAGCGGTCGACCACAGGCGCACGTCCACCGCGCCCGGATTGTCCAGTCCCCTCCTGCTGGTGGAGCAGCCGCTTGGGCAGCTCATCCTGCCGGGAGAGCCTGCCCTCGAACAAGACTCTCTTTTCAAACTCAATCCCCAGACTCTTGGAGAACTTCTCCAAAATAAACAGCTGATTGGGCGCACATAGGGACACAGACACACCCTGCCGTCCCATCCGGCCAGTACGGCCGGAGCGGTGCACATAATGATCCGCATCCACCGGCAGGTCAAAGTGGAACACATGGGTCACCTCGGGAATATCCAGACCCCGGGCTGCCACATCTGTAGCCAGCAATAGCTGCAGGCGGCCCTCCCGGAAATCCTTCATCACCTTGGCCCGGTCCTGCTTGCCGGCTTCGCTGTACAGCCCTTCGATGGAAAGACCGGCATATTGGAGCTTGCCCAGAATGGCGCCGAAGTCATTCACCTGATTGGTGAACACGATGCCGGAGTGAGGTTGCAATGTCCTCACCAGTCTGCGGAGTGTATCAATGCGTTCCCGTTCCGAAGTGACTACATACACATGCTCTAAAGTGCTTGCCGTTTTGCGTTCGGGCTCGATATGGACGGAAACAGGTTCGCTCATCCAGCGATCTGCCAGATGACGCACCGGGTCGGGAATGGTAGCCGAGAAAAAACAAAGCTGCCGGTCCCGCATGGCGCTCTTGATCACGGTCTCCACTTCCCGGCCTTCTCCTTGCTCAAAAATATGGTCCGCTTCATCCACGATAATGGTTTTGACATGATGCAAGGAAAGCTTCCGCAGCTTGATCAGCTCCAGAACCCGTCCAGGGGTACCGATGACCACCTGGGGATGGAGCCGCAAACGGTCAATCTGGCGGCTGATGGAGGCGCCCCCGATCAGGAGCTGCACATCTGCTCCCGTATCCTTGGCGGCCTGCTCCATCACCCGGAAGATCTGGGCCCCCAGCTCGCGGGTCGGCACAAGAATCAGGGCCTGCTGCTTCTTCAGGGCAGGGTCAATCCGCTCCAGCACCGGAAGGGCGTAAGCCAGTGTTTTGCCAGAGCCAGTCTGGGACTGGGCAATCAGGTCTTTCCCTTCGAGAATCACAGGTATGGCTTCCCGCTGAATGGGAGTCGGCTCGGTAATGTTCATGCTGTGCACATTGTGAATCAAAGCCTTGCGAAGCGAAAGGGCCTCGAAAGTATGGATGGTCATGAAAAAACTCCTTTTGTATAAAACTGCCTTACCATTATAGGATGCCCCAGGTCAAAAAGTCCAACCCTGTACGGTTTAAGGTGTGTATACCCTAACGCTTCACCTGCACCCCATCCCAATTTTCCTTGAGCTTGTCCCGAACGGTTTCCCTGGCCCGGTAGAGCTTCTGGCGCACCACATTCTCCGTGGTGCCCAAGGCCGCCGCCATTTCGCGGTAGCTCAAGTTGCTGTACCAGCGCATCTCAATAAGCTGGCGGTATTCCGGCTTCAGGAGATCCAGGTATTTGCGGATATCCTCCTTCATCAGGTTCACTTCCACCTCTTCCTCCAAGGAAGGGCGGACGATCCCGGCCGGGGTCCCGCTGAACATCTCGTCCGTCTCCAGCTCCGTCCGGTTGCGCTTCAGCTTCCGCAGGTAATTCAGCGCAACAGAACGCGCCACCATCCGCAGCCAGCCCTCCAGCCGCCTTACATCCTGGAGCTGGTGAGACTTTTCCAGAGTGCGCAAAAAAGACTCCTGGATAACATCCTCCGTTGCGGGATACTCCTTCAGAATAAAGAAGATCAACGGATAAACCAGTTTGTAGTATTCTTTATAAATCTCCTGCTGGGTTGCTCTCGGCAGGGACATGTAATCTGATGTGAACAGCATGGTCAGGTATGTAGACATCAAAAAGACCTCCGATAAACTGCTGAACGCATATGTCGCTTTTAATCTTATATTAGGGGAAGTTGCGCCGGGAAACAATGCAAATTTTCCGGCTGCCCATTTTTTATCGCCCTGGGAAGCCTGAAATAAAAAGCGCATCCCCGTTTTACCGGGGAATGCGCTTTATTCCGGTTCATTTTTTGTTCATCCATTGCCCGATCCGGCCATCGGCCAAACGGGGAAAAAGCCGGAGAATTCTGGCGCCTGCTGCCGGAAAAAAAGGCATATCCGTTTCCTTCCGTCCTTTGGCAATGGCCTCCACCGTCTTGCGGGCCACCTGCTCCGGGCGCAGCATCATCCACCGGATGTTGTTCACATAATGACCCTCCGGGTCAGCCTGTTCAAAGAAGGGGGTATCTATCGGACCGGGATTAATAGCCGTTACCGTAATCCCCGTTCCCGCCAGCTCCTGCCGCAGGCTGTCTGTAAAGCCCAGCACAGCATGCTTCGATGCGCAATAGCCGCTGCCTTTGGCCGTCCCGATCTTGCCGGCAAGGGATGCGATATTCACAATCTGGCCCTTGCCCGCTTTCCGCATATGGGGAAGAACCGCCTTGGTACAGCGGACCGTCCCCATATAATTCACATCCATCATCTCTTCGAAATGCTCCAGAGGCGCCTCCTCTGCTCTTTCGAAGATCCCGAAGCCGGCATTGTTAATCCACACATCGATATGCCCGTGCTTGGTTATAATCTCCCGGACGGCTGCCTGGACACTCTCCGAGGAGGTGATATCCATGGCTGTCCAAGAGACCCGTTCCCCCAGACTGCCGGCCAAAAGAGCGAGCCTCTCCGGGGAACGGCCTGTGAGCACAACATAAGAGCCCCGGCCGGCCAGCTCCGCCGCAAGGACAGAACCCAAGCCGCCGGATGCTCCGGTAATAACCGCTACCGCTCCATCCAGGGGGAAACCCTTCATTTTATTAATTGTCCCTCCTGCCGCATCAGGAAATCAGCACTTGAATATCCATCTCTCCAATGCCGTTAATAATCAAAGGAATGGTTAATGCCTTTTTGGCGGCAAAACCGGCATGGCTGGCCGACTGCAAAAGCACCGGGGGTGTAATGTCCACCTTAACCCCTTGATTGAACAAAATCGTGCTGGCATTGCCGCTGATCATATTGCCCAGCTCGGAGATGGCGCTTTTGCTCATATCGTCAATTTCCGTAATGACGAATCCGCCCATCATAGCCGAAACCAGCTTCAGCGCAACTGATTCATGTAAACCAAAAACGATATCCCCTTGCATTTGTCCGGTAAGCCCAATCTGAATCCATATGTAATTGTCGGCAAGCTTCACATCTTTAATGCCGAGCTCCCCTGTGGTCGGGCGCACGCATATCATCTGCTCCAGCACAATACTGGCAGATTCCAGAAATGGATTTATGTATTCCGCCTTCATTATAGGCCTCCTAACCGCTCCCAGGGATCATCCGTAAACTTATTTTTTCATTATAAACGAAAGCCTAGGACTAGTATACTACAAAAAACGCTAATTTTTTCAAATTTTCATTTCCAATAAAAGAAAAAAAATCCGATTCGGAGTGACTAGGACGTGTTTGCAGACTCCGAGGGGAGCAAATTTTGCCGATTTTTCGTTCCAGGCAAGGCACTTGCCCGCAGGCGTACCGGTGGTACGCCAAGGGGGAGTAACGAAGCAAGGGGCGAAAAGGCGGTGAAAGATGCCCTCAAGTGGGTCTGCAAACACGGACTAAGGTACTAAAATCAACTTTTTGGTCAATTTTGAAACCAAATTGGACGGAGCACAATCTAATCCTTTCATAAAGACTTGCCCGTTCCCAATTAAGGAGGCTCTTCCCAATGGATATGGAAAAAATCGAAAAAGCGAAAAAGGGGGATTCCCAAAGCTTCTATGAATTGATTACGGAGCGAAAGGAGTTGTTATACAAAACGGCCTATTTGTATGTCAAGAATGAACAGGACGCTTTGGATATTGTCGGCGAAACCGTCTACCATGCCTACCGCTCGATTGCGAAGCTGAAGCATCCCGAGTATTTCACCACCTGGCTGGTCAAAATCCTCATCAACCAAGCACTGCAGGCGCTCAAAAAATCCCGTCCCAGCTGGCCCCTGCTCACGGAGCGGGACATGGCCGGTTTGGAGGCCGGACTGGCGGTGGAGGACAAGCTGGATCTTTTTGAAGCCGTTGACCGGCTCAATGAACCCTACAAAACCGTCATCATACTCAAATATCTGCATGATTTGCCCAACAGCCAGATCGCCGAAATATTGGATGCCCCGGTAGGTACCGTGAAAACCCATCTGCACCGGGCTCTGAAAAAGCTCAAAGCCTATATTGGAGGGAAGCCTAACCATGAATTCTGACATTGAGATTCCGGACAAATTGGATGCTGTCATCCGCAACGCCATAGACAGAGCGCAGCACAAAAGGCGGCCCCGGCTGGTATCCGCTCTTGCTGCGTCTGCTGCAGCGGTGTTTATTCTGGCAGGCCTGTACACGTATCCCGCTGTGGCAGCATTCGTCAAAAGCCCCGATTTTGCCGATTCCATACCTGCGGATATTTATCAACGGCTTGTCCAGTCAGTCAAGCTGAAGCAGAGCAATAACGGTCTGACGTTCACCGTTCAGGAAATCGTCTCCGATTCCAGACTGTTGTACATTCCATTCACAATCAAAACCAAACCCGGTCTGGAGCATAAGCTGCAGTTCAGGCTTTCGGACGGTGGCGGCAATATCCTGTTGGATCCGGACACGGCCGGTCCCGATTACGGCACTTTCTCAACAACATATGCCATCGATGAGGATATGCCGGGCATATACAACGGTTACCTCCGCCTGCGGGCCGCTGAATGGTTCTCCTATTCCGGAGAAATCAAGTTGGATGTATGGGTCAAAGGTGAAACAGCACGCATCTGGACGTATGCCATTGCCAATACTCCTGGCGAAAGTAAAGTATTGGTCCATGATTCGGACCTCAGCTTCAATCTTCAGACGGAGGAGAGGCTTTATCCCCTTCATGCCGGAACGGTGGCACTGTACCCGATGGAAACCGTTTTGTCCCTGACCGAGCAGGGCACGGATTTAGCCCCTTTTCTGGAGCGGATGTACCTGGAGGACGGAGACGGGAACCGCGCTGCTTACAAAGGCGGCTATACCGAAAGAGATGCAGAAGGG
>JAQSYT010000077.1 GCA_029256065.1 Paenibacillaceae bacterium | reverse complement strand
GATATGGGCATCAGCGCGGGACACATCCTCCCGGCCTTGGCCGCCTTGCTGCTGGCCCTGGGGACACGGTTTTTGCTGGCGTACAGTCTATCCCTGCTTGCCTTCTGGACCCAGCAATCAGGCGCCTTACTCAGTGTCAACGATACCCTGTTCTTCCTGCTGGCCGGACAGGTGGCGCCGGTTGCGCTTTTTCCCGGTGTGCTGCAACAGCTGTCGCTGTTATTGCCTTACCGGTACATGCTTTCCTTCCCGGTGGAGGTGCTGACGGGAACGTTGTCCGGTCAGGAGCTTGTTTGGGGACTCGGCATGCAGGCTCTTTGGCTGGCAGTGCTCACTGCCGTTTACTTGTTGATCAGCAGGCAGGGCGTACACCATTATTCTGCTGCGGGAGGCTGACCCATGAAGGAATTCAAACTCATCCGCACCTTTATCCGGATGGCACTTCAGGAGGAATCGGCCTACAGGCTGAATTTCTTTCTGAATGTGTTAAAGGCGGGACTGGAGCTTGCCGGAAGCATCGGCGGCATTTGGGTGCTGTTCTGGAACAATGAGAGGCTGAACGGCTGGACCATGCCGGAAACCATGGCTGTGCTGGGGGTATATCTGCTGGTGCAGGCGCTGAAAAATCTGGTGATTGCTCCGAGTATGAACCTGCTTGGGGGTATGGACGGCGAAATCGAGAAGGGAACCTTCGATTATACCCTGCTCCGCCCTGTGTCCAAGCAATTTTATGTCAGCCTGCGCAAATGGTCGCCCTGGTCGATTTTTCACATTGGCGTAAGTCTGGCGGTTCTTGCTCTGGCCTTGCTGAATATGGAAAAGGGGGTTTCGGCCGTTTCCCTTGCGGCGTTTGTCGCAGCACTGGCCATTGCCGTCGGCATCCTCTATTCGCTAATGCTGCTTCTCAGCTCTGTCGCCTTTTGGTACCGGGGAACCTATGTGCTCTGGATAATGGAGGATCTGATGCAGGCAGGCCGTTATCCCATGGGCATCTATCCCCGGTTCGTCCGGATGGCGCTGACCTGGGTGTTCCCGTTGGGTTTTATTGTGTCTGTGCCGTCGCAGGTCCTTGTCCAGCAGCTTGAGCTGCCGATGCTGCTGGCAGGGGCCGGGATTATGGCAGTTTTGTTCATCGGAGCATCCCTGTTTTTTAATGCCAGCCTGCGGAAATACGCCAGCGCCTCCAGTTAATGCGGGTAGGATTGGCATTGAGGAAGAAAAGGATGTTCATTCTTTCAACGGAGTAGTATAATGTGCAAAAAAAGTTGGGAGAAAGGCGGATGGACATGCTGCAATTTCGGGAAAACGGAACCTTTACAATCGTACAATTTACGGATATTCACTGGAAAAACGGGGGACCGGAGGACGAAGCGTCCTATGCTTTGATGAAGCAGGTGATCCAGCGGGAGACACCGGATCTGGTAGTATTTACGGGAGATGTGATTCACAGCGAGGCCTGCCGGGACCCCTTGGCATCCTACGGAAGCGCGGTAAGGGCGGCAACGGAGGCGGGAGTGAAGTGGGCGGCTGTTTTTGGCAACCATGATGCGGATTCACCTCATGTGACCAAGGAGCAGCTTATTGCGCTTCAGCAGAACCTGCCGGGGTGTGTGACGGAGGCGGGGCCGCAGCTGGACGACAGGCTGGGCAACACCTGTATCGAAATCGCCGCAAGCGGTGGCGGCCAAGCCAAGGCCGCCCTGTATCTGCTGGATTCCGGCGGCGATACGGATCATCCGGTTGGGGGTTATCAGTGGATCACCCACAGCCAGATCGGCTGGTATAAGGAGCAGGCCGGCAGGCTGCTGCTGGAGAACGGCGGGGAGCCGGTGCCCGCGTTAGCCTTCTTCCACATTCCTCTGCCGGAATACAACGAGCTGTGGGACTATCACACCTGCTACGGCGTCAACTATGAGGGGATGGGCTGCGCTAAGGTTAACTCCGGGTTGTTTGCGGCTTTCCTGGAGACAGGGGATGTGCGGGGCACGTTTACCGGCCATGACCATATCAACGACTTCTGGGGCAAGCTCCATGGGATCCGTCTGCACTACGGCCGCGGTACAGGCTGCGGCGCATATGGCCGGGAGGGAATGCTCCGGGGTGCCCGGGTAATCCGGTTGAACGAAGCAGCTCCGGCTGCCTTCACCACCTGGCTGCGGCTGGAGGACGGTTCTGTTGTAGAAGCCCAGCCGGTTCACAAGCCGGAGAAGGTGTGGAAGCGGGTATAGGTAGTTGTGGATTGTGGGACGTACCGGTGGATCTAGCCGGACACAGGCTCCGCTATTCAGCTGGAAAATGCTGTTTTGGCAGCTACACGGACAGAGGGTCCGTTATGAGGGGAAAAGGAAGTCGCTGGAGAGTCCTAAAGGCGAAATAGAGGATCGTGTGTCCGCGAAACGGTCAAAAGGGAGCGAAATTGAATAATAACGGAAGGACGGTCCGCAGCAACCACAAAAAAGAAGGCTTGCCCGGGGGCAAGCCTTTTCTCTATTGCTGCGTCTTTCCTGCAAGTTACTGCTTCTTATAAGCCGCCATCCTCAGCAGCAGGGTGACCGCCTCTGCTCTTGTGGTGGAATCGGCAGGAACATAAGCGCCGCCTTCCTTTCCTTCGGCGAGGCCTGCTTCCTTCAAGGCCCTTACTGTGCTCTTCGCCCAGGCGGGAATTTGCAGGTCATCGGCAAAGCCGGAGTCTGCGCCGCCGCTCTCCTCGGCCTTGAGACCCAAAGCACGGGCCGCCATAACGGCCATCTCGGCCCGGGTCACTTCGTTGGCTATAGCCGTATGCCGGGAGAGCTCCGCAGGCAGCTAAGGGAGCTGCTGCTGCAGGTAGCCGCGTTTATCCGCGACCGGAGCAAGGAGCAGGACCATTCTGTAGCCAGCCAGATCGTCGAATATGTGCATGAGCATCACCGTCTGGATATCTCGCTGACGGATATGGCCGAGTATTTTAACCTGTCGCCCAATTACATTAGCCAGCTAATTAAGGAAAAAACCGGGAAAATCTTCAAGGAATATCTAAGCGAATTCCGGGTCAAACAGGCGAAGCGGATTATGAACGAGCAAGGGGAGCTGAAGATTCACGATGTGGCTTGCCTGGTCGGCTGGCGGAATGTGAATACCTTCATCCGGGTGTTCAAAAAGTACGAGGGTGTGACACCGGGTCAATACAAGCAGGAGATGGAGCGGGAGGAGGGGGAAGTGGAGGCGGCTCGCGGCGTAGGGGCGTTGGCGGAGCTGGAAAGGCCGCACGGGAAGGGCCGCACCGGCTGGGGCGATTTGAAATGGCCGAGTGGGGCGCATCGCTCCAGCTGGCGCTAACGGAACTTGGCGACCGTTAGGAGCCAATTTGGACAAGCTTCCGGTTTTAACGGAACTCAGCGACTCTTAGCGTCCAAATTCGCTGCCAACTGGCTGCCCATGCCCCTGTAAGAGCTCCTCAGTTCCGTTAGCCGCAGAAAGAGGCAGCTTTTAGCGTTTAAGAGCTTCTAAGTTCCGTTAGCGGCGGGGCGGGGTGCTCAGAAAGCGTAAAGTTGGTGAGGGCGAGTGAGTTGAGTAACATGAAGGGGTTCTGAGCTCCGTTAGCGGTGGGGCGGGTGCTCAGAAAGCGTAAAGTTGATGAGGGCGAGTGAGTTGAGTAACATGAAGGGTTTCTGAGCTCCGTTAGCGGTGGGGCGGGTGCTCAGAAAGCGTAAAGTTGGTGAGGGCGAGTGGGTTGAGTAACATGAAGGGTTTCTGAGCTTCGTTAGCGGCGGGGCGGGGGCTCAGAGAGCGTAAATTGGTGAAAGCTGAGTGGTGGCAGAGGTACTTAGAGCATAAGTGCAAGAAAACGAAAAGCCCGGCACCCTCCCAATGGGAGAGCGCCGGGCTCTTTTGCATACAAACCATGTTTGTTGCCTAGCACCCCTCTGCCGCCGCGGATAAGGCGCCGGCAGAAGAGAGGTCAATTACAGGGTTACGCCATCCTTGAAGATGGAGATTTCACGGTAGCCGTTTACTTCGTTGCGGGTTTCCTTGCCGGAGGCTACTTCGAGCACGAGGTTGAAGAAATCGTCGCGCACGTTAGGCATGTCCTTGCCTTCCAGCAGCTGGCCGGCGTTGAAGTCGATCCAGTTGCTCTTGCGGGTAGCCAGATCCGAGTTGGTGGCAACCTTTACTGTGGGAACCGGAGCGCCCAGCGGAGTGCCGCGGCCAGTGGTGAACAGAACGATGTGGGCGCCGGCAGCCATCAAAGCGGTAACCGCTACGATATCATTACCGGGGCCTTGCAGCAGGTTCAAGCCGGGTTTGGAGGCATGGTTGCCGTATTGCAGCACGTCAACCACGTTGCCGGTGCCGCCCTTTTGGGTGCAGCCCAGGGATTTTTCCTCCAGGGTGGAGATGCCGCCCTTTTTGTTGCCCGGGGACGGATTCTCATATACTACTTGGTTGTGGCGGATGTAGTATTCCTTGAAGTCGTTGATCAGGTTAACGGTTTTGTCGAAAACCTCTTCGTTAGAGCAACGGTTCATCAGAATAGTCTCTGCACCGAACATCTCAGGCACCTCGGTGAGGATGGTGGTGCCGCCGTGAGAGATCAGGGTGTCGGAGAACTCGCCCAGAAGCGGGTTGGCGGTGATGCCGGAGAAGGCATCGGAGCCGCCGCACTTCAAGCCCACAATCAGCTTGGAGGCCGGTACAGGCTGGCGCTTGAAGGTTTCGGCATAGTCGACCAGCTCATCGATCAGGCCCATAGCTGCTTCCAGCTCGTCGTCCACATCCTGGGTGGACAAGAAGCGGACGCGCTTTTCATCATACTCGCCCAGGAACTTCTTGAACTCAGGAATGTTGTTGTTTTCGCAGCCCAGACCCAGCACCAGCACGCCGCCGGCATTGGGGTGGCGGACCATGTCAGCCAGGACCTTCTGGGTCATGGTTTGGTCGTCGCCCATTTGGGAGCAGCCGAAGGGATGCACGAAGGAATGCACGCCGTCTACACGGCCTTTGTGTTTCTCGCTGGCGTTCTTCGCAAGCACCTCGGAGGTTTTGTTGACACAGCCTACAGTGTTGACGATCCAGATTTCATTGCGGATGCCCACTTCGCCGTTCTTGCGCACAAAACCATTGAAGGTTGCTTCCTTGCGGGGCTTCTCCTCGCTCAGGTTCGGGTTGTAGCTGTATTCCAGCTTCCCTTCCAGGTTGGTCTTGATATTGTGAGTGTGGATATAATCGCCGGCTTGGATCGGTTCCTTGGCATGGCCGATAGGGAAGCCGTACTTGATGATGTTTTCGCCTTGGGGGATGTCCCGGAAGGCAATCTTGTGGCCCTTATCGATATCTTCACGGGCGGTGACGGTGTAGTTGCCCAGGGAAACAGTCTCGCCCTTGGCAATCGGCACCATGGCGACAGCCACGTTGTCCGCCTCATTAATTTGAATCAGTTTATCGCTTTTGATCATCTTAAATCACGTCCTTCAGTGTGGCGGCTACGCCGTTAGTCAGGATGCTGTGCAGGTAGTCGGATACCAGTGCGGTGAAGCCTTCAACCTCGTTCAGGTTTTGGCCCCACATTTCGGTGTGGGAAAGTACTTCTTCAACCAGTGTGCCAGCGGCTTCGCGGCTGCCGTCGTACTTGCTCCACAGGGAAGCGAACAGCTGCAGGACCGGAAGGTCGTCGCTGATTTGGTACTCGTTGCCGGCAGGGCGTTTGCCCACCAGAGCGTTGTCCTTCAGTTCAGTGCTTTGGTAGAAGGCAAGCAGGGCAGCCAGGGAGAAGGAAAGCACCTTAGGCAGCTCGCCCTTGCGGTTTACGTACTCCAGAATGGAAGGCAGCACGCGGGTCTTGAACTTGGAAGTGGAGTTCAAGGAGATGGAGAGCAGATAGTGGCGGATGAACGGGTTGGCAAAACGCTCTGTTACAGCAGCGGCAAATGCCTTCAGCTCGCTCTCCGGCAGATCCAGAGTCGGGATAACCTCGTTGTAGATCCCTTTTTCCATGAAGGAACGGATCAGCTCGTCGTCCATGCATTCCTTGACAGTGTCCACGCCATACAGGTAAGCAGCCAGTACAGTCATGGTGTGTGCGCCGTTCAGAATCCGGACCTTACGGGTACGGTAAGGGGTCATGTCGTCCGTCCAGATCACGTCCAGGCCAATCTTATGGAACGGAAGCTCTTCGGCAAAACGCTTGTCGCCTTCAATCACCCACAGGTGGAAAATTTCGGCGGTGTTCAGAAGCTTGTCCTCGTATCCCAGCTCTTCGGTCAATGCGGCGATTTCGTCGCGGGGGTAGCCGGTTACGATACGGTCAACCAGAGTGTTCAGGAAGTAGTTGCTGTTCTCGATCCAAGCGGCAAAATCGGAGCCCAGGTTCCACTCTTCAGCCAGACGGAGCACAATCTTCTTCAGGTTGTCGCCGTTGCGGTCGATCAGCTCGCAGGGGATGATGACCAGACCCTTGTCGGCAGCGCCGCCCAAGGCAGTGAAACGTTTGTGCAGCAGCACAGTCAGCTTGCCGGGGAAAGTAGCCGGAGGCGCGTCATCATAACGGTCCTCAGCGGAGTATGCGATGCCGGCTTCGGTGGTGTTGGAGATCACGAAGCGAAGCTCCGGGCTCTCGGCCAGGCCCAGGTAAGCGGCAAAATCTTCATATGGGTTAATACCGCGGCTGATGGAGGAGATGATGTCCTTTTCCTCAACGATTTGACCGTTTTGGAGTCCGCGCAGCAAAAGAGTGTACAAGCCGTCTTGATCGTTCAGCATCGGAGTCAAGCCTTGGGCGATGGGTTGAACCACGGCAACCCGGCCGTTGAACAGGTTCTGCTCGTTCAGCTTGTGGATCATCCAATCCACGAAGCCGCGCAGGAAGTTGCCTTCACCGAATTGAAGTACTTTTTCCGGCAAAGCAGCAATTGCTTCCGGGTTGGCCAGCTGAGTTTTAGACAATGCTGTCATTTGGGTAGTGCCTCCTAGTAATTAAGTATAATTTCACGTTATTGTTAACGTGTGCATGAGTAAAGTATATCATATGCCAATGGGAATGGGAATCCCTCTTTTGGCGCTTGTGACAGCTGTCACAAAATATCCACCCATGTTTCCGCTTCATTTGACAATAAAAATGGAAAGCCTTTTTGAGAACAAAACGGAAAGAACAGGAGAGCCTCTGCCATCCGGAGCCCGAGGGGAGCCAGGATGGTTTGGATAGGCTTGTGCCTGCTCTTTCCGCCATGGATAAATGGACAAGCCTTGATTGCCTACCTTCAGGTTCGGACGTCGTTGTCGGAGCCCCTCTTGATTTTGAAAATCTTCCGCAGATACGGGAGCACAAAATAATCGCCGCCCAGCCGTCCCGAGTTGGAGCTGCCCAGCAGGATCAGGATACTGAAGATGATCAGCCAGGGATTGGACGACACGGTACCGGCCAGGAGGAACATGAAGTTCATCAGCATGCCGAAAAATGCCGCAACCACGGTACATGTCCCGAGGATCAGCCCCAGCCCTACCAGAAATTCACCCCATGGGATCAAAAAGTTGAATAATTTGGCATTGGGTAAAGCAAAATGTTCAAGAAACGAAACGAAGCGCGGGTAGATCGCTTCCTTGGTGGCGCTGTCCACAGGGGGTTTGGCGATGGCATTCTTCAGGAAGCCTGAGGCGTCGAAGCCTCCGGTAATTTTGTGCCAGCCCGCATCCAGCCATTTCCACCCTAAGTACAGTCTTGCGATGAGAAGCAGCACGGAGGCCACTACGCTTTCTCTTAACCATCTGGTAATCATGTGTTTGTTTGCCGCCTTTCCACCGTAATTTGGGATTTCCATTCGTCACAGAAATGAGGGATTGATGATGAACAAAACAAGGCTGCCCGTTCTCCGCGGGGCATTGGTGCTTGCAGGTGTGCTGGTAATTGCCGCGGGAGCAGCGGAGACAACAACGGCTGCTGCAGACCGGGTACCGGTTGCCGCAGGAAAAGCCCGGTCCGAGGAGCTGCCGGATGATGACCGGATGAAAGCCGATTACAGTGTACAGTTTCCCCTAACGGGGTTATTTTCAAACGGGCAAAAGGATATCCGCCCCATTGCCGTCATGGTGGAAAATTCCCCTGCTGCCCGTCCCCAAAGCGGGCTTGGCGATGCAGATGTGGTATATGAGATTTTGGCGGAGGGGGATATTACCCGCTTCACTGCTTTTTATCACAGCCGGAATCCGGGGAGGGTAGGACCGGTCCGGAGCATCCGGCCTTACTATGTAGATGTGGCTGCGGCCATGGATGCGGTGCTGGTCCACGCGGGCTGGAGCCAGGAGGCTATGAACCGGGTGGCCGCCGGAGGGGTGGACCACTTCGATGAGGTATACGGCGACACCGTGTACTATTGGCGTTCTCCAGATAGGAAGCCGCCACATAATTTGTACACTTCTATAGAAGGCATCCGTCGCGGCATGGCGAAAAAGCAGCTCCGCACCGCATGGACACCGGTTCATCCGGTGTTCGCGGGAGGGGCTGTCCGCTGGGAAGCGCCGGCTGGGGAGGGTTATCCGGGAGCCGTTGATGCTGGGGCAGCATCCGAAGGTAGGGAAGGGAACGAGGCTGCTGGAAGAGCTGGTTTCGAAGAAAAAGCTGCGGGAGTGGCTTCTGGGGAAACTGTGGCGGATGCTGCAAGCGGCGCTGTAACCGGTACAGGCGAGTCGGCGGTTGGCGCTGGTGAGGGAGCAGGGTTGGGAGCAGCTGTTGGAGCGGAAGCGGTACGGCTGCCTTATTCCGCCAGGTATGCGGTCAGTTATGTATATGATGCCGCATCAGGCCAATACCTGCGCCGGATGAACGGTCTGCCCCATGCGGATGCGGAGTCGGGTCGGCAGTTGGCTGCGGCTAACGTGCTGGTTTGCCGCTCCAGCCACCGGGTGACGGATAGCGCCGGGCGCCGCCAGGTGGATGTGCAGGGCCCGGGAAGCGGCTACGTCCTGACCGGAGGCAAGGCGCAGGAAGCCGTGTGGCAGCTGCGGGACGGGCTTGTCCGCGCCTACGCCGCAGACGGCCAGGAAATCCCGCTGGCCCCGGGTGTCACATGGATCCAGTTCGTCCCCGAGGCAATGGCGGTGGAGCTGGGGGAGTAGGGAGGATGAGGGGGGCTCAGAGCGAATAGCGCTAGTTACTGTAGACCCGGAGGCTGGAGACCAGAGAGCGTAAACCAGGGACTACGAACCGGAGACCGCAAACTGGAGACAACAAACCAGAATCCAGAGACCACAAACCAGAATCAAGAAACCAGAGTCCAGAGACCGCAAACCAACAAACCAACAAACCAACAAACCAACAAAGCAACAAAGCAACAAACAAACAAACCAACAAAGCAACAAACAACAACCACAAGCCAACACCAGTAATCACAAATCGAACGCCACAAACCGCTGGTTACTCTAACGGAAGTGAGAGACGCTTAGCGGGGGAATCCGGGGGTTTTGCAGCTTTAAAGGAACTGAGCAACCGTTAGCGGTCAGAATTGCCGTAAAAGCAGCGGCAATATGCCTCTAAGGGCGTCTGAGTTCCGTTAAATTCCCGGCGACCCGATTTTAGCCGGCTAAGAGGCGCTGAGTTCCGTTAAAATCCAGGCGGCCCAGCCTTGGCCGCCCCGATAACCCAACCGGGCCAGCTCCGCTGCCTGGCCCGACTACCCACCGGCCAGCGCAAGCCTGCTGGCCCACACACCCACGCCACCAGCAACCTGGTGGCGCACACACACCCGTGCAGGCCAGCTGCGCAGCCTGCCTAAGCCAAGCCGCCGCGCTTACCGGCGGCGGCTCTTATACCGCGCCCCTGTCCCCTTGCGGACAGCGGGGCGCTTCTTGCTGCTCTTGCGGCTGTTCTTCCGCTTCCGGGAGTACCCTTTCCCACTGCCGACGGACTTGGCCGCCGCCTTGGCTCCGAAGGAGCCCATCAGCAGCTTGAGCATAGGCGCCATCTGCTGGAAGCTGGAGACCATCTTCTGCACGCGGGTCATGGTGCCCACGATCCCGTCGATGCCGCCCATTTTGTCCACGAAGCCCTTGATTTGATTCATGTTCAGGGAGCCTAACAAACCGCCTCCGCCAGAGCCTCCGGCCCCTGCGCCGCCTGCCGCCCCTCCGCCTCCGCCGCTGATCAGCTGAGTCGGGGGAGAATACGGAACCGGCATATTGGAGATGCCGCCCATGTAGGGATTTTCCAGTCCGGGATAAGGGGAGCCTCCGCCGGGAAACTCGCTGTACGCGCGGGTATCCGGTCCATAGGCATCCTGCTGGCGGATGTACGCCATTTCATTTGGTCTCACAGTTGTCACAACCTTTTTTGTTATTTCGTAAAAAATCATAAACGCCAATAGCCATTCATGCTGCGGTTTCCGCCGCACCGAAGACCGCTGAAATGTCGGAGAAGTCCTTCAAACCGGCTTTGCCGGCTTCGAGGCTTCCATAACACCATCCGGCTTGCGGCATGGACCGGTGTTATTTCAGGGCAGCAGCTCAACTTGTTGGCAAACGCAGGGCGCACAAGGGCGCCGGCAGGCGTTTGTCCTTGGTATTTTCCCCGTCCCGTAAGGGAGAAGCGGGCTGCGGCATGATTGGGGGCTTCACTTATCGGGGCTAATTTACTATAATCTATGTCATGGGCAAACGTTTGGTATAGACGAATGTCCCGGTTGCTGCTGTCTTTTCAGTTTAGTCCGGTGACGCATAACAATTTTACAGTTTTGAAATTTTACAACCGCAAAGCAGGGATTCGCCAAAGAACGTCGAAATCCATCTAAGCCACAGTGAAGAGCAGGGGATGATGAGGATGCAGCTGAAGAAGCTGAACGATAAAGCCATTGAGCAATTATTCGAAGCGATACTAACCTTGAAGGATATGGAAGAATGCTATGTGTTTTTTGATGACCTGTGCACCGTCAACGAGATCCAGTCTTTGTCCCAGCGTCTTGAAGTAGCACGGATGCTGCGCAAGGGCTGCACCTACAACCAGATCGAGGCGGAGACAGGGGCCAGCACGGCTACGATTTCCCGGGTGAAAAGATGCTTGAATTACGGGAATGACGGGTATAAAATGACTTTAGAACGGCTGGGCAGATAGTACCTGGCTGGTGAACTTTTTCCGGTTGGCTCATGTCCGGTTTTGAAAGCGCTCCGCTTGACGGCGGGGCAGATACGGCGTGCGAGGAACGAAGAAGGAAGCTTCGATAAGAAGCTTTTTTCTGCTGTTATTGGGCAATTTCCTGACAGACCTTCTGACAACGCCACGCGCCAAAAGGGTGCCATAAGGCGTTTATCCCCGTGCCCGGGGAATTTCCTGTCTGTTGGTTTGACTTTAAAAACCCCTTCCGCTAGCATGGTAGTACGTTCTGCTTGCGCTTGTTTTGCTGTGCCGGGGACGGCCGGCATGACGGGCGGCAGACAAGGGAGCGCGTATGTCGTGAACCGGGAGGGTGCTTTTGTTACATGAGCAAGTTCGGTGTAATGGTCATTAGCCACGGGTCCAGGAGCAAGGAGTGGGTCCGGCTGGTGGATGAAGCGGTAGCCCGGGCCCGGCTTCCCCGGGAGGTTCCGGTGGTGTCGGTGTTCCTGGAGCTGATCGAGGGCCGCCTGATCCAGGATGGCATACGTTTGCTGGAGGAGCTGGGCGTCACAGATATTGTGGCGGTGCCCCTGTTCATTTCCTCGGGCAGCACCCATATTGACGAGATCAGCTACGCGCTGGGCGTCATTGACCGTCCCAATCTGCCGACGGACATGGTGCCGTTCGAACGGAAGGCAGCCATCCATTTTACCCCGCCCATTGATGATGATCCGGAGATTGCCGGGATTCTCTATGAGAAGGTCCGGGAGCTGTCCGTTGATCCTGCCCGGGAGCTTCTGCTTCTGGTGGGTCACGGCTCTGTGGAGAAGGGCTTCCACGGCCGCTGGCGGCACGGACTGGAAGGACTGGCGTCCCGTGTGCAGGCGCTGGGGGGCTTCGATGCGGCGGATGCAGCCATGCTCCTGCCGGACCAGATTGATTTTAAGCTGCGCCTCTGGCAAAAGCGCAAACCCGGCCACCGGGTGATTGTGGCGCCGCTTTTTTTGAGTGAAGGATATTTTACCAGGGAGGTTATCCCTTCCCGGTTGAAACATTGGGCTTACAGCTATAACGGGCGGGCGCTCCTGCCTCATCCCCTGATGTCCGGGTGGATCGAGGGCCGGGTGCTCAACGTACTGCGGGCCAAAAGCGAATTGATTCTGCGATAAACGGGTGAGTGGAGAATGGCCAAACGTGCAAGACTGATTTACAATCCGACGTCAGGGCGGGAGGAAATGAAACGGCGCCTTCCGGAAATTCTGCAGCGGTTGGAGCGGGGGGGCTTGGAAACCTCTACCCACGCCACTACCGGCGAAGGGGATGCGACTTTGGCTGCGGCGGAAGCAGTTGAACGCGGATTTGACGTCATTATTGCCGCCGGTGGGGACGGAACCCTCTATGAGGTCATCAACGGGATGGCTGAACGGGAGAACCGGCCGCCGCTTGGCCTTCTGCCTCTGGGCACCACCAATGACTTTGCCCGCGCAATGGCGATTCCGAAGAATCTGGAGGCGGCCTGCGATATCATTATCCGTGGGTCTAGCCGGGTGATCGATTTGGGCAAGGCCAATCAGCGTTACTTCATCAATATCGCCGGAGGAGGCTCCTTGACGGAGCTGACCTATGAGGTTCCCAGCAGGCTGAAGACCATGCTGGGCCAGCTGGCTTATTATATGAAAGGGCTGGAGAAGCTGCCACGCCTCCGCCCTGTTGAGATTTATCTGAAATCCGAGGACCGGGAGCTGCATGAGGAAGTGATGGTGTTCCTCATCTCCAATACCAATTCGGTGGCCGGCTTCGAGAAGCTGTGTCCCGATGCGGCTATTGATGACGGGCTGATGGATATTATTCTGGTCAAAAAATGCAATCTCGTGGAAATGATCCGGGTGGTCACCCTCGCTCTGCGCGGGGAGCATCTGAACGATCCGCATATTATCCATTTCCAATCCAAGCATATCCAAATTAACTCTCCGGACTATACCCAGCTGAATCTGGATGGGGAATTTGGCGGTACGCTGCCGGGAACCTTCTCGGTGCTGCCCTCCCATCTGAAGATTCTGGTGGACGAAACCGGCAATTCCAAATATAAAGGCAAATAACGCAACGGAGGCTTTACATGAAGAAGAACGGCAAGAACGGGCGGCAACGCAGCCCAGAATTGGGCGGCAGACCGTCCGGCAGCCACGGCGGCAGGACCGGCAGCAGGCAGGATAGCAGAACGGTCCGGGCTTCAGCTGTGGATGCCCCCGTATCCGTGGGCCAGGTGGTGGACGCGGAGATTATCGGAATCGGACATGACGGAGAAGGGGTAGGCCGGACGGCGGACGGCTTTACCCTTTTTGTGCATGGGGGACTGCCGGGTGAACGGGTAAGTGTCCGGGTGGAGCATGTGAAAAAGCAGTTCGGCTACGCCAAGCTGCTGCATGTTATGAGCAAGAGTACCGACCGGCAGGAGCCGCCCTGTCCGCTCTATGCGGAATGCGGCGGCTGCCAGCTCCAGCATATGGGCTATGACGCCCAGCTGCGGCAGAAGCGGAAGATCGTGGTGGATGCGCTGGAGCGCATCGGCAAGCTGAAGGTGGCGGGAGCCGGGGAAGCATCGGCTGGAAGTGGGGACGAGCAATCCGAAGAAGAGCAGGGCTCCTCCGGAATTGTAGTCCATCCCACCATCGGCATGGAGGACCCTTGGCGTTACCGGAACAAGGCCCAGGTGCCTTTTGGCCAGGTAGAGGGCGGACTGGTTGGGGGCTTCTATGCCCAGGGCAGCCACCGGATTATCGACATGAAGGAATGCCTCATTCAGCATGAGTGGAATGACCAGGCGGTAGGTCTGGTGAAATCCCTCTGCGGGGAGCTGGGCATCCGGGCATATGATGAAGAGACAGGCCGGGGTGTGATCCGCCATGTGGTGGTGAAGGTGGGCTTCCGCACCGGAGACATTATGGTAGTGCTGGTCACCAACGGGGACGACTTTACCCGCCGCCGCGAGCTGGTGGAGATGATCCGCAGGGAGCTGCCGGGGGTCAAGAGCATCTGCCAGAATATTAACACGGCCAACACCAACGTCATCTTCGGCTCGCGGACAGAGGTGCTGTGGGGCGAGGAATATATCTACGACTATATCGGGGACGTGCGCTTCGCCATCTCCGCCCGGTCCTTCTACCAGGTGAACCCGGTGCAGACCGAGCGCCTGTACGGCAAGGCGCTGGAGTACGCTGCTTTAAGCGGCGGCGAAACCGTCATCGATGCCTATTGCGGCATCGGCACCATTTCGCTGTTCCTGGCGCAGCACGCAGAGCGGGTTTACGGCGTCGAGATCGTGCCGGAGGCCATCGAGGACGCGCGGCGCAACGCGCAGCTCAACGGCCTGGAGCATAAGGCCGAATTCGCTGTGGGCGCAGCCGAGACTGTCATCCCAGCCTGGGCCGAGTCCGGCATCCGGGCCGACGTCATCGTCGTCGACCCGCCGCGCAAGGGCTGCGATCCGGCCCTCTTGGACTGCATCGCCAAGATGCAGCCCCGCCGCGTCGTCTACGTCAGCTGCAACCCGGCCACGCTGGCGCGCGACCTGCGCATCCTTGAGGATGCGGGCTACCGCACCGTCGAGGCGCAGCCGGTGGATATGTTTCCGTGGACGGTGCATGTGGAGTGCGTGGTGGGGATATGTCGAGTCGATACCTAAAAGTCTATTGTTTTGAGCATTCGGCGAAGTATTTCTCCTTTGCACAAGACGACAGCGGCTATAAAAATAAGGTGTTACGAGATACGATTAAGATTTCGGTTGTTTTTGAGGTAAACTTAAAACGTGGAACCAGCAATAACTCGGCACAAAAGGCCACCTTCAGAGCAAAACGAAGGTGGCCTTTCGTAGTACACTATATTATGCGGACCTGTGTTAACCTTCAGAAATGCCATAAATCTTTGTGCGGCAAGTTTTTTTCTTGCTTCGTTTTTGATGCTTTGATCTTGCATAACTTTAATTTTTTTAGCTCACATATACGAACTAGGCGTTTGCTTGGTGTTCAGAAAATAAAATATGCACCTAATTTCCATGAGATAAACTGAACTGCTTGGTGAGAGTATTGTTTAAATCAACAGTCAATTTCGATCCAATACAAAACAAAATCAAAGTAGTCAAAACTTTTGGGTTTAAGTGGAGCCAGAATAGCTTGTAAGCAAGAAGAAATCTGAAACTGTACAGAGGCAAGACCAATAGGACCAAAAGTATCATAATCCAACTGATCAACATACAGGGCTGCAACCAAAATTATCATGATCCTGGTCGTGAGCGCTCCAATAACCCGCTCAAATAATAATCCATAGCCAGTAAAGCATGTTTCTTAAAATTAACCCTGTAACGGTCCAATTTATGGTCATCAAGAACCTGATACATGGCTGAAGGTAAACTTGTCGCATGGGAATATCCAATAATGATTGCGTTTTGTGCCTGAAGTAGTTCATAGTAGGATGCCGCTGAAAGGACTGGCAGTCTACAGGTCAGCAATTGTACAATCTTCTCAAGTATTGAGAATAACCCTGCAGTGACTTTGATCATTGTTTCATAATCGACATTCTTCTCAAGCACTGCGCTCTTAATTGCAAGCAATCGGACAAATACGGAATCTTGATCGAGAATGCTTTCCATTTCGTTAAGGAAGAGAGTTTTGAATGATTCAAGTGTCATCGACTTCAGCGGCAGCAGCATATCCTCAAATCTTGCAAACCGCTTCTCATACTCCTGAAACATAATCTCCATAAATAGTGATTCTTTTGTTTTATAATATAAAAACAGCGTTCCTTTTGATACGCCTGCCGTTTTAGCAATGTCGGTCATTTTTATGGCTTCAAAAGGTTGTTCTTTGTAAAGATCATAGGCTGCGCCTACGATTGATTGGGCTTTTTCTGCTTTGGCGCAATCTGTCATAGCCCTTCTTTTCATACATTCACCTCTAATCATATCTCATTGACTTGAGGTCTATTTTATCATGCTCATAATCATTTTATCCATGCTTCTGTCGCTGAGCAGTTTTCTTAACAAAATGGAAGGCTTGGCCATTTTCCCTACCGCATACCTCGTTTTAGGCTTGTTGGCACGAATCGCTTTCACCACAGTATCTGCAATGACGGATGGAGAAGAAGCGGCTCCAGGCTTGTATGATTTTGCATGCATCTTTGCAACAGCCTTAGCCATACCTCCGTATGGCCCATCTCCAGAGTTCTGTAACATGGGCGCTCCTGATACTTGAGCAAACTCGGTCTCAATCGTCCCAGGTTCAATCACGACTACATTAATGCCGAAGGGCTTCACTTCCAATCTCAAGCAATCCGACCAGCCTTCCAAGGCATGCTTGCTCGCATGATACCAGGCACCGAGGGGAGAGTGAATCTTTCCAGCAACAGAGGACGTATTAATAATTGTTCCGCTTCCCTGCTTTCTCATGTGGGGAAGGACAAGTTGAGTGACTTTGGCCAGGCCGAACATATTGACTTCGAACTGATATCTTGCATCGCTTAAGCTTGTTTCTTCCACACTGCCATAAAGAGCAAACCCTGCATTATTAAAGAGCACATCAATTCTTTGTTGCTCTTTAAGTATTTTGTCTATGCATGCCTGAATGGCTTCTTCGTCAGAGATATCCATTTTCAACGTTATGGCACCTTTTTTCTTAAGATCTTGCATTTGTTCAAGTCGCCTGGCTGTGGCATAAACAATATTACCCTCAGCAAGCAGTTTTTGGGATGCTGCTTTGCCGATCCCCGATGAAGCCCCTGTTATTAAAATAATCTTCTTGTTCATATGAATACCTCCATCATGTTTTGTCACTACCCGACCATTAATGACTCTGGGTCATTATATGTTAACCATAAATGACTTCGGGTCATTTGTCAATTTCTCTTTGTGCTTTTGTTGTTACTTGTTGAAAAGGTCATTACAGTAAAATTGAGCAACCAACTTGTAGTGAGAGCACCTCGGTTGCGCACTTTCGCAACGTGCTTCAAACCAATTCCGTCCTTACTGAATTTGATCGCAATGTATTCGAAAGTGTCGTCGAAAAGGTTATAATGGGAGAAGAACAGAAAGATGGAAGCGTTGAGCCGTATCAAATAACCTTCGTATTCAAAGCGGGATTAAGAAGCAGTATTCAAGGTAAGGGTGGTAATAAAGGCCCAAAAAGGCTGTCATCCGAGAGGAGTGATGAATGTCCCCATCTACCGGACAACACATGTGGAGACAGTGGTATTGATGTCAAGGGTAGAAAAGTAGAATGACAGAATTACTTTGAGCTGGTTAAGTGAATAGCAATGTA
>JAQSYT010000076.1 GCA_029256065.1 Paenibacillaceae bacterium | reverse complement strand
TATGCAATGGATGACGGACATCCATGCATAGGGCTTTTTCTGCAAGAATACTTCAAAACAATTCATCCAGCTCCCGGGAGGACTGGCCTGCGCCGATCACCAGGGTTTCTGTGCCCTCCACCGCGAGCCGGATCAGCTCGTCCAGCCCTTCGATCATGGCCTCCACCTTCTCCACCGTGCGGATGCTCGGATTGGTGGATGGAGACTTGGGCAAGAACAGGGTGCAGCAGTCCTCATACGGCTGAATTGAAATGGGGAAGGTTCCGATTTTTTCCGAAACCTTCACAATTTCTCCCTTGTCCATCGTAATCAACGGCCGCAGCACAGGAATCTCCACGACGCGTCCGATCACATCCAGACTGGCCAGCGTCTGGCTGGCTACCTGACCCAGGCTTTCCCCGGTAATAAGCGCTTTGGCAGACCGGCGTTCCGCCAGCTGCTCCGCTATCCGCAGCATGGCCCGCTTCATACAAATCACCAGCAGATTCTCCCGTCCCTGCTCCTTCAGTCTTACCTGAATATCCGTAAACGGCACCATATGCAGCTTCAGTGTTCCTGAATAACGGGCCAGCTCCCGGGCCAAGTCCTCTACCTTCCGTTTGGCGCGTTCACTGGTATACGGATAGCTGTGGAAATGGACAGCTTCGATCTCCAGCCCCATCCGCATGGACAGCCACCCGGCCACCGGACTGTCAATCCCGCCAGACAGCAGCAGCATCGCCTTCCCGTTGGTGCCTAATGGATATCCTCTGCTCCCCTGGACGATATCCGTGAAAACGAAGGCCTCCTTGTCCCGGATGTCCACCCACAGTGTAACCTCAGGCTGATGTACATCCACCAGCCAGCCTTGGGTCTGGCGCAGAATATGACCACCCACCAGCTGCATCAGTTCCATGGAGTCATGGGGATATTTTTTGTTGGAGCGTTTGGCAGCCACCTTGAAGGTCCGTGTCCCTTCGGAGGACTCCAGCTCCCGCATCAGCTCAAGCGCCTTCCCGCGGATATCGTCCAGCTCCAGACTGATTTTATGGGCAGGGCTGTAAGATGCCAGCCCAAAAATCTTGTCCAATACCTCCGCCGCGGCCTCATACGGCGCATCCTGCAGATCAATATGAATCCGGCCGAACTCCAGAGTGATGCCAACCCTTGGATATTGCTGCCGCAAGGGCTCCAGCTGCTGAAGCACTCTTTTTTCAAAACGGTACCGGTTGCGTCCCTTCAATGTAAGCTCACCCAGACGGACAATAACTGTGTTGGGGTTCATCGTTTGCTTCCTCCTAAGCGCTTTTCGCCAGAAAAGCTGGCATCGTAAGCATTAGCTAGTCCGGATGAGGGGGCCAGTCTGCGCAATACGCGCTCCAGCTCGGCGGCAGCCCGCTCCATATCTTCTATCGTCTCCCCTTCGGAATAGCTGATGCGCAAGCCTGCAGCAGCCTCTGCCTCCGGAACACCCATAGCCAGCAGCACCCTGCTGGGACGGTTATCCCCGGACGAGCAGGCAGAGCGGGTGGAAATATAAATCTCCTTTTCCTCCAGGCTGTGTACCAGCGTTTCCGGCCGGTAGCCGGGGCAGGAGAATTGCACCACATGGGGCGCCATCTCCTCCATCCTGGGGGAGCCGTGAACCACAACGCCTTCCAGAGCGGACAAGCGGTGCACCAGGGTTTCCCGCAGTCCATACATATGCGCCATCTTCCCGGCCAGCCCCTCTACTGCCAAGCGTGCCGCCTTGGCCATTCCCACGATCAGGGGCACATTCTCCGTACCCGACCGGAGTCCCTGCTCTTGACCGCCGCCGGCCAGCAGGGGATAAAGCTGAAGCCCCTCCCGTTTGTACAGGATGCCCACACCTTTAGGGCCGCGGAACTTGTGAGCAGAGAAGCTTACCAGGTCTGCATTCCACTTGGCCGGAGCCACTGGGAGCTTGCCGAAGGCCTGGACCGCATCCACATGAAACACAATCCGCGGATGCTGCTTCAGCAGGCGCCCCGCCTCCTCCACCGGTTGAATCCGGCCTGTTTCATTGTTCACTGCCATCATGCTGACCAGAATGGTCTCCTTGCACAGCGCCGCGGACAGCTCCTCCACCCGGACGGCGCCTGCAGCATCTACCGGCAGGTAGGTAACTCTGAAGCCCTCCTGCTCCAGCTGCCGGAATGCTTCATAGACAGAAGGATGCTCAATAGCGGTTGTAATCAGATGGTTGCCTCTGGAGCGGAACGCCATCGCAGCCCCCTTCACCGCCATATTATTGCTTTCGGTCCCCCCTGAGGTAAACAGGACCTCCTGCGGTTTTGCCGAAAGGACTCCCGCTACCACCTCCCGGGCCCGGATCAGCAGCTTCTCTGCCTCTACCCCTAACCGGTGAAGGGAGCTTGGGTTTCCATAATACACATTCATACACTCCATCACAGCAGCAGTAACCTCCGGCCGCGGCGGCGTGGTGGCGCAATAATCCAAATAAAGCATCCTTCTCGCTTCTCCTTTTTCTATAAAAATGCAAAATCTGCATTTTTCATACGGTGGTTTTCCCAAAAAAGGAACCGGAGCATCCCGTTCACTTATTTTGGAGTTTCTTTCAACAGAAAAAGAAAAAGACCGGTATACTCGATCTTTTCTAAGTTTACATCCTATGGTAGTACAGCCTGCCCCAAAATACCAGCCCTAAGATTGGTCGCAAGCGGCTGTCTATGCTTGGTACTGTGCTTTATATCCCAAAACCTTGGATACGTAGGCTTGGGTTTCCTTCGGCAATTGCCCCAGCTTGGCATAAAGATCAGCGTCATTCCGGATGCCCAGCTTGTCCACTCTGCCCGGACCGGCGTTGTAGGCGGCTAATGCCACTGCCTCATTGCCGTTATACTTGCGCAGCAGGTTGGATAAGAACCGCGTACCGCCTTCAATATTCTGTACCGCATCGAAGGGGTTGGTCACGCCCAAGCCCTGGCCGGTGGCATCCATCAGCTGCATCAAGCCCTTGGCACCCGCCTTGGATACAGCATTGCTGTCATAGCCGGACTCTGCTTCAATAACCGCCTTCACCAGACTGGCATCTACCCCATGGCGGACGCTGGCTGCCTGAATTGGCTGTTCATAATCGGCAGGCACTGATTTGTTTGACAGCTGCCCGCTTACAGCAGCATTGCCGGGGTATGCCGAGCTCCACTTTCCTCTCGCCAGCAGCTCCGCGGCAGGAATCACCTTATGCCTGGAGGACTCCGCAGCAGAATCGCCCAGCAGAAGCTGGAGCAGCTCGGAAAAATCCGTTCCCGTTCCGTTTGTTTGGCTGCCGCCTGTCAGAGTATCCGTACCCTGAAGCATCTGAAGGGACAGAAGCTGTTTGAGCACAGATGGATCAATGGACATGAGTATCGCTCCCCGGTTGTAAAGTTACTCCTTGCTTTCCATTATTGTACCTTGTTTGGATTGTCTAATCTACTGGAAATATAGCGAATTTCCATGAATCAGGTCTATAGGCTTAGGGCAGACTACTTCCAAATAAGTCCAAAAGCATATAAAGGAGCCTCTTATGCTGGAAAAACTGCTGAAATTTCTGACACAAATCAATTTGCTGATCGCCTTTTTGATCCTCTTGGCCGGGCATCTGATGATGTATTTTCTGCTGGACAACGAAAACTGGATCGCCCTGGCCTTCGCCGCCTCTCTTACCGACACTGCCGTCCTGGCCGGCTTGCAGCTGTATGCCATGTTCAAAACCCGGGCCAAATAGCAAACCAAGATGCTATGATTCCAAACGTGGCTCCTTCTAAACTTGCTTACACAGAGCTTACTTACGTTGTCAGCTTGCACCCTAAGTTGATTAACACAGGTAAACAATTTTCAGTAGTTTACTTTTACAATCAGTGTTTCACTTGAAGTTCGACGAAATCAAAGGTGAAGCTTCCGTTCGCTAAGAACGCAAAGCTGTCCAACCCTTCGTTGTTCGTAATCATGCCGAATTGAATACTATCATTTTTATAAATTTCCTGACCGACAAACGGGTACTGGAATACATCATCTACAATATCCGCTTCCAAATAAAAGTTCGTCTCGTCCCATGTCAGATTGAAGCTTCCGCTTATATCAGAAAGCGCTTACAATTTAAGGGAAAGTATTTCTGTTTTGTGGACAGAAATACTGCTTTTCAAAAATGCTTTAGTTAGCTGTGAAACAAAACGTCACGAATGGCAGGTTTTTTCGCAAGCGTTAACGAGATCGGCTGCTCTGGCGCTTCCATTTCCAGCGATGCTTGAACAGCATGCTCATGTGGGCTTGCCGATGCTTCAAGCAGCGATTCGTTATGTTCCGAGAATGATAAAGCGAAGAGGAACAACGCTTCCTCCATGGCATGAAAATCAATCTCCGCCACTTCTCCTTCATACAGAACATAGTCCAGCCCTACAATTTCGCCGTCTTCAGAGATTTCCCAGCGGAACGGGCCGAATCCATCCATCGCGCCGTACAAAGCGTGTACAGACAACATCAAATTCCCCAAAATCGCTTGGAACGAATCCTCGCCGAGCCGCTTCCATGCAGGTGCATGAGCGGAACAGCCAATTTCAATCCGGATTCGCAAATCGGAAGCCACCATGCGTCCATGGATGGGGTCCAAATTCACGTGCGTATCCCCGCCATCCAGCGCGAACTGGATGCCGTACAGAACGGAAGCTTGCTTCTGTTCGCTCTTAAAAACCGCCGAGCAAAAGTCGTAGCCGTCGTGCAGGACCCGCAGCCGCATATAGCCACGCTCTTCTTCGCCTGTGCGGACGTAAGCCAGCAAGTTTCGACACTGGTTCCACATGACATTGTGATTGAAAGTCCCTAGCGAATATTCAGGGGTCATGTACGTATAAGCCGTCCGCGTCTGAAACTCGTGATAAAAGGGCAAATTCTGCCGCAGCTCCCGCATGCCGATGCCAGTGAACAGCCCGAACAGCCGCTTCGGACATGTTACTCCCTGGCCATACCATTCAGGGTTGTAAACGAAATCATCGTCGCTCACGAGCGGCACTTCGCCCCCGCAAGCCATGTGTAGGAACGAAAGATGACCAGGGGCCAGAAACGTATGGTACGAGCGGGCATGCGGGCCAGACCACTGCTTCAGCAGAGGATGGAAATGCTCGGTGATCATTTGCCAGGTCACATCGAGCAACTCGTTCGTCAAGCGCCTTGCCTCTTCCGTTCGCGTATAAGTCGCTAGTGCGGACAATTCCAGAATTGCCACTGTACTGTAAGCCGGGCTGTTATATTCCAGAAAAGCCCCCGTTTGCATCGCATAGTCGTATAATCGTTGCAACCGTGCCAACCCATAATCGAAATAGCCTCTTTCATTAAGCAATTCTCCTGCTATTAGGGTCACGAATGCCCCCATTATCGAAATATTGGTATAATCCGGCCCGACATTCCGTTTCATAATCGCATCGCAGCTATTACGGATCGCTTGGCCGGTTAGCTTCACCAAATCATCCGCAAGCCCGTTCCCGTGCCTGATTAAGATCTGCAGCAGACGTTTGCCGATAAAATCGGCCCAGTTCCAGTCCGGCGGAGACATTTGGACCAGCGGCTCCTCCCAGTACCAGGACCATATGCCGTATGTAGGTGATTGCGGGTCCTGATCCTGCAGGGAAATGACCTCTTTAATGATTCCATGGGCGCGCTCCTTATAGGCCGGATCATCTCCGTCCAGCAGGGCAAGTGCATAGTCCAGCGTCTCGCGGATCGGATGCACATAGTCCGCATGCTTGATGGTTGTGTGGTACCCCGGGCTGGAGAAGGGGCAGCGAAGCATCCGGTTCTCAGGATTATACCTGTCGTGTAAGGCCTCCAAGGCTTTCATAAAATGGGCGAACCATTTGCTGTCCGAATCCTGTATCTTTTTCCTGCCTGCCATGGTACTCATAGAATGATGCTCCTTCCGTTATGCAATAGCGAATTCTCTAATCCTCAGTTGGCTACAATCGGTCACTAATATCCATAATCCCGACATGGAGCCGATCATGCTCATCCGAAAAAGTGAAGGTAACCTTACGGCTGTCTGGACTAAACGATGGATGCGGGTGTCCAGGATGCATCCCACGGCATGGCAGCTCGCATAGCAGCTCGGACTGTTTCGTAGCCGTGTTGATGAGCACGATTTTGGAAATGCCCGGCTCCTGTGTATCAGCAGCTGCATACTTTCCATCAGGGCTTATGCCAACATGCCAAAACCTGTAGTCTCCGTTAATGAACTCGTGCCGATCACCCCGGCGATCCGCGAAATATACGCCTGTCGGTTTATCCGGACTATGCGGATATTTCACGAAGTACAGTCCACTGCCGTCGAACGCCCAAATTTCGTGCCCAACATACTCGACTGGCCGTCCGCTCTCCTCCTTCTTCTGCGAAAAGAGGTTGCGCATGTTTCCGGTTCGCGTATCGGCTACCCAGAGCCGATCCGGAATTTGCTCCGTAGCACCCTCATGTGAAAAGAACACCTGATTCGGATCGACCGGATTGATCATGGCATGATTCGCAATTGGATATGGCTCGTCAAACATAGGACGGGCGGCTGCACATACTTCCCCACTCTCCGTATGAACAGTGCCGATCACCCAATTGGCCTCCCGAGACACAGCATCCTCGGATCGAAGAAGCTGTTCCTTCCAATAAACACCAAGCACCTTGCCATCGTTCGTAATCGACAATGGTCCAAAGAACGAGCAATGCTCTTCCAGCTTGCAAATCGTACGCCGCTCCCCGCTCCACGCATCAATTGCGTATAACTCATTCTTGTCGAATAGATACAAAATATCATCACACGAAACGACTCCGCGTCCCCATTCCAGGCTTTCCTCCAGCACCACCACATCACCCGTTTCCGTATCGAAGCGCACAATGTTACCCTTCCACGACTCCCGGTCCATATCCGTGTGTACGATCACATGCCGGCTGTTGGACAACCACGACATCGCCGTATAATAGTGATGTCCTGTATCACCACCTTCGGAACCAATCGCGAGGATCGGCAGCCCCGTGATTGTATCTGTAAATGATGTACTCTTCAGCATCGTCTGTACCTCCTGCAGCATTCTTATTCGGCTTCGTTGGCACCTGCCAGGTTAAGGCTGTATAAATAGTTATGCACAAACAAGACAATTCCGGAACCAGGCTATGTCTTTCAGCTTGATTCCGGTTCTGCCTTAATCCTGGGCGTGTACTTGCTTACTTCAGCTGATCCTTATTCTTCTGGTACCATTCATTAACGAGCTTATCTACATTCTCACCGCCAAGACGCTTCCATTCCTTGCGGATTTCATCCATTCCCGCCTGAGGTGTCATCGAAGTGCCTCCGGTTATTACCTTGGCCTCAATTTGCGTGGCGAGAGGAGCAAAAGTCGCGATCAACTGGGTTACCTCCGCCATGCTCGGACTATAGGCAATATCTCTGCGGTACTTGTTCTTCATGGCAACCTCCAGAGAATTGGCCCTCATCTTCGCATACTCTTGAGATATTTCATCCGAGGCGGCCATTACCGGGAACCATGAAGGCTGCAGACTATATTGGCTCAAAATTGCATATTCCCCTGCATAACCTACTTCCTTCTTAAGCTTTTCAGCATCGATGGTTTGAGGAACGTTGTCCACCAGCTTATAGTGAACATTCTTCTCACCGAATTTGAGCGGCTCCCAGCCTTTATCGAGCACCCAATCCAAAAATTTGATCGCTGCCTCGATTTTATCTTCCTTCATTTTGCTGTTGAAGGCTGTAAATATCAGAGGCGGAGTTTCCTGATACAACCCATTTTTCCCGTACTTCGACGAAACAGGCTCCAGCGCAACCATTTTCGCCGTTGGCACATTCTTCTTCAGCTCACGGAAATCAGGCTCTATGTTATACGACGCGAAATAGATGCCCGACTGACCCGTTTTTAAAAATTGGCCCGATCGCTGGAAGTTTTTGTCTGTAATGTACTCCTTGTCGATCAGACCCTCATCGAATAACTGCTTTTGAAAGGCAAGTGAGTCCGTGTAACGATCCAACGTTCTGCCGAATTGCAGTTTTCCGCCTTCAAGATACCATTGGTTCTCATTGGTGGAGAATAACGCGCGTATGATACCATTAGAATTTCCGTGTAAGGCAATCGGAACGGTGTCTTTCCTCCCATTTCCATCAGGGTCTCCATCTCTGAATTTTCGGGCGACATCGATCAGTTCTTCCACGGTTGTTGGGGCTTTGAGGTTAAGCTTATCCAGCCAATCTTGTCTGATCCACATGCCGTGATTGGCAATACTCTCAACACCGCGCGCACTGGCAACCGCATACATTTTTCCATCAAAAGTGAGGTAAGATTTCAATTCCGGGTGCTGCTTTAAGTAGTTCTTGAAAGTGGTGCTGTACTTCTCGATATACGAATCGATTGGCTGAATAGCTCCCTGATTGGCCAACTGGGCGATATAGCTTCTGTCGTATTCCCAGATCAGATCCGGGGCGCTGCCTGATGCAATCAGCGTGTTCAGCTTTGTCTGCGCTTCGTTTCGGGGTACTGGGATCCACTTAGCTGTAGCTGGCGCATTGTCATTGATCCACTTGGTCCAACGGTTGCTTTCGTAGCTTCCTTCCTCTGTAGGCACCGCCCCCCGATCAAAAATAGAAATACTGATTTCCTTCTTCGGTCCTGTTGTTCCAGCTGCAGAACTGCTTGCCGCTCCGGCAGCAGGCGAATCTGAAGGTTTCTCCTCCGACTTCGAGCTGCAAGCCGCGAACACAGATACGGATAAGCTTGCAGCAACTATCGTTTTGAGTACTTTACCCGACTTTCCCAAATTGCTTCATCCCCTTTATTATGAATAAGTTCTTTTATATCAAGGGTAGATCATGTCTACCTCATGATATCAGCCTTTGACAGAGCCAATCAATACGCCCTTAACAAAATGTTTCTGCAGAAACGGATATACGCAAAGAATCGGTGTAATCGCGATCACAACGGATGCGGCCTTGATTCCCTCAGGAGTGAGCATGATAGTTGCTGCCCCTTCGCTGCCTCCCCCGTTGTTCAACAAACTGGCGTCCACTTGCTTGATCATCTGATACAGCTTAAGCATTAGTGTTTGCAGGTTAGATTTCGTAATATACAGCATGACGTTGAAGTAGGAATTCCACCAGCCCACCGCATAGAAGAGGGATAGTGCAGCCAATATCGGCTTGCAGAGCGGCATAATAATTTGCAGCAAAATTCTCCAATTGCCCGCTCCGTCAATGGATGCCGACTCCTCAATTTCATCCGGCAGTCCTTCCATGAAGCTCTTCATCACGAACATATTGTAGGTGCTGATGAGGGATGGCAGCCAAAGTCCCCAGTAGGAATCCATAAGCCCCAGGTTCTTGATCAGGATAAAATTAGGAATGATGCCGGAAATGAAAATCATAGTAAAGGTTATGAACATCAGCAGTGCACCGCGCCCGTACAGTCTTTTTCTGGAGAGGGGATAAGCAGCCAGAATAGTCATAGCCATATTGAGAAAGGTTCCGACCAGCGTTACAACAATCGTATTGCGCATGGCCTTAAGGAGCTGTCCATCCTCAAAAAGCCGCCTGTAGGCCTCAACGTTGAATTCGATGGGCCAGAGGAATACCTCCCCCGACGAGATCGCCCGGCTGCTGCTGAAGGAAGCCGAAACCTCGTACCAGAACGGATAAAGCATCAGCAGGGAAAGCAAACCCAGGAAGATATAATTGAGCGACAATCCCGCAACAGACCATGGCGACATGCCCTTTTTTATTATCTGATTCATAGCTTACCATAGCCCCCTTTCACCGAATGAACGTATGATTCGATTAACACCCACAACCAGAATCAGACCTATAAGGGATTGAAACAGTCCCAATGCAGTGGTATAGCTATAATTCATGTTCTGCAGCCCGATACGGAATACGTAGGTGCTTATCACATCCGCCACATCTAACACCGAATCGTTCTGTAAGGCCAGCGTTTGCTCCAGACCCACGTCCATCATACTGCCCATTCGGAGAATCAGCAGAATGGCAATGGTACTGCGGATGCCGGGAAGGGTAATATGCCAGGTTTGCCGCAGCTTGTTAGCGCCGTCAATCCTGGCCGCCTCGTAGAGTTGAGGGTCAATGGAGGACATGGCCGCCAGATACAGAATCGTTCCCCAGCCTGCCTCTCTCCAGATGGAGGAAGCCGTGTAAGCTACAGGCCACCAAGCGGAATTCGCCATGAAATAGATGGGCTCCAGGCCAAATACATTCACCAGAATTAAGTTCACTACACCAGTGCTGGGGGAAAGCACCGCAACCAGAATCCCGCCCAGTACAACCCACGATATGAAATGGGGAACATAAAGAAGGTTTTGAACCAGCCGTTTGTATCCTTCCACCCGAACCTCATTTAAGAGCAGAGCCAGAAGAATCGGGACGGGAAACCCGAACGTTAGGCTGTAAAGATTAAGCAGGAGCGTATTTCGCAGTACCCGATAGAAATCAGTACTCTCAAACAGCATTCGGAAATGCTTCAGTCCAACCCAGTCGCTTCCGAAAATTCCGTCAACGAAACGATAATTCTTGAATGCGATAATTTCTCCCACCATTGGAGAATACTTAAATAGTAGATAAAACGCCACTACAGGTATTAGCATGACATACAGCGACTTGTCCTTATTTAATCGTTTCCATATTAGCCGTCGCGGTACCAAGCTAGCGGTCGCAGGACCGTTTGTGGATAGCTCACCTTTCGAGGCGGATATATTCTCCTCCATCTCCTTCACTCCATCCTTTGTTTTTTCTTTGGTTGATGCCTTGATCGTAAGGGATGGAGCCGTAATTGGATACAGATTCGTTATGTGGTAGGTGTCTTTTTTTGCAGAATGAAGAGTTACATTTCTTGTAGAAGGTTAACTTTCTTTAGGTCACGAGGAGAAAATCCAGCTTTAGCAAGGGCTTTTCGGCACAGTAGGAAACCCTCATTCGATGCTTATTTCAGCTCCTTTGTGGCCCCACAAACAAAAAAATGGACCCCTTTCCAGGAGTTCCATTTTCTTTCGTCAGATAGATTGCTAAACCTGCCCCTGGCCTGCAATTCGTTCCCGGTACTCGGTAGGGGTCAGACCGGTGTATTTCTTGAAGGTGCGCATGAAGCTGCGGCTGTTCGTATAGCCTACCGCATACGAAATATCAGAAATCTTGATATTCTTGTCCTTCAACAGTTCCTTGGAAGCCCGTATCCTGATTTCAATTAGGTAATCAATAAAGTTGCCCTCCGCATGCTCCTTGAACAGCTTGCTAATATAAGTGGGATTCAGATGAAATTCATCCGCAAGCCGGTCCAGAGAGAGTCCGCTATCCTGATAATGCTCCTGTATATACAAGAATATTTGGCCAATGGTGTCATTTTTCCCCCGCTGCTGTCGTTTTTCCAGAATGACGGCCGCCAAATTCTCCAGCACTGAGCCAACCAGCCGTTCGGTTTGCTTCCAATTCTCACATTGATGAATCCGTTCATGGAGGTTGCCGATACCCACCAATATTTCTTCTGTTTCAAAGCCGATGGATTCCATAGTCTGCGTGGACCTCATTACAAGCTCGAAGGAGAACTGCCTGATCAGGTCAGGAGATAAATTGCTCTTTACCGCTTCCTTGAATGTTTCCTGCAGAAGCGTGTTCATCTTGGTGGTATCTGTCAGCTTTAGTGCATCCAATATCCGGTCAATCATCTGCGCAATCCGGTAGTAGTCCTGATTGTCCGGCATCTGCAGATCCTCGATAGAAATCACCGAGTGGTTGCCCGTCACCATCTTGTACTTTAACGCCTGCTGAGACTCCTCGTAGGACAAGGAGATATGCTTCATATTCTTGTAGCCCCTGCCCACTCCCGCCGTGACGGTTAAGCCGATCTGCCTGTTCATCACTTCAAGAATATGCTCCAGAAGAGTGGCCACCCTTAAAGAGTTCTGTTCTTCATCCCCCTCTTCAAAGCTGAACAGAATAACGGCACGGCCCCCGCCAAGATCGATCGCCACTCCGGCATTCTCCATATTGATTATCTCCTCCGCCACATTGCATAGCGCGTAGGTATAGAGCATCTCGTCCTGGGGGTTGATGCCCCCTTCCTTGCCGATTTCCGCTGTACACACCACAAAGTGCTCCGGGAACAGGCGGACTCCAGTAAACTCCAGATGATGCTTCACCATGGAATATTCAGTCCGGTAGCCGATCAGCATGTCCATGACCGTTCTCCACTTGAGCATTGGCTTGGAATCCCGGACCTGCTTTTCCAGTTCCTCCCTATCCATGAACATTTGATCGAAGATCGTCTCCAAATAGGTCACTCCCCGGCCGACCTGGCCCGGCTGTACATGCTTGTACTTGCCTGAGAGCCTGCCGATCAGCAGATCAATGGGCCTGAATGTCTTCCGGCCGACCAGGAACATGATGATGAAGGCAATGATGAACATCCCCATTGCAAACGCTGCCAGCAAATTGCGGGTGACGGTAAGCGGCTTGTAGATCTGGCTATCCGGCACAATGCTGACAATCTTCCAGCCTGTATAAGCAGAGGTCTTGTAAAAAACCGTTTGCTTCACATCTTCCAGCTCCACGCTGAAGGCTCCGTTCTCCTGCTCGGAGAGCACCTTCTTTATAAGAGGCAGCTCCTTCATATTGCTGTACAGCTTGCTTTTATCATCGTGGGTAACGACCTCGCCCTTGCCGTCAATAACAAAGGTATGGCCCTTATGGCCCTCTTCATAGATGTCGTTGATCATGTGATACAGTACATCCTCATTCATGTTGACAGCAAGCAGCCCTGTTCTGTAGCCGGGAGCGCTTAGGGCCGGGTAGGAGCGGATCAGTGTGATAACGTCCCGGTTCACAGTGCCATCCCAGATTCTATGAGTCGGAAGCCACTGAAAATAGTTCTCCATATTCAGGTACTCGGTCAGCCACCTGTTCTCGGACATCTCCTTGTTCATGAAGGTTTTCTCCGTAAGGATATCGCCGCTCACATCCGAATACACGAAGATAGAGGAGAACTGCAGATTCTTGTTCATAAAATTTATAAGCTTGGAGTTTAGCGCATAGAAATTGGCATACCTTTGAGGGTCGTCCTTGTAGCTGTTATTCATAAAATAAACAAATTCCAGTTCATTGGTCATTTGCAGCAGATCCTGCTCAGTTTGCTGAAACGCCATCTCCATCTTCTGATCAATTTGCTTGAGCAGAGCAATGTTGGTTTCCTCAAGCTGTCTCTGGAGCCGTCCGACAGTCCCCAAGTAGGAGAAGACAAAGGTTAATGAAATAACAAAAAGCAGCACACCTCCATAAATCAACATAATTCTTCCTGTAATGCTGGATTTCATCGTTCAGCCTCCCCGGGGCGAAATGGCGCTTAGTTTCCTCCGTATATGCATCCGCATTTATTTTCACTAATTAAATATAGAGAATGAGGTTGGATTTTGCAATGACGAATGCTTACATCCTTTCCTCAGCAGAGATATAATCAGGACAATATGGATGCCCAATAAATTTCCAGTTCCTCATCGGGAACTGATTGATACAAGTCGAAGCGCTTCAAAGCAGGCGCAAGCCGCCGCGGCAGCTCATTTTTTGCAATACATCAAGTGATTTATAATTGGCTCCTTGCCCGCGGCTAAATAACGACTTAAAATGACTGCTAAACACTCCGAATGCCCCGTTTTCCCTATAAATGAAGCCTCTTAGCAGACGAATCATGTCGCTATTCAGTCCTTTATACGCCTTTGGAGCAAATACACGAAAAAAACGGACCTGCTGATCACAATCAGCCAGATCCGTCTTACAGAGCACATATGCTTAAAACCGCTGCTCCCGGACATACGGGATACCCAGAGCCTCCGGCGTGCCGGAGGGTTTGTTGCGGTTGCGCCAGCCCAGGTACATGAGCACCAGGATGGTGACGACATAAGGAATCATTTTGAGAAAATAGACCGGAATGGTGCTGCCTGTCAGCTGGATCCGGAAGCCCAGGGAGTCCAGAGCGCCGAACAGGTAGGCACAGAACAAGGCCCGCAGCGGGTTCCATCTGGCGAAGATAATCAGTGCAACGGCAATCCAGCCCTTGCCTGATGTCATGCCCTCCGTCCAGCTGGGGGTATAAGCCAGAATCAAATCCGCTCCGGCCAAGCCGATAAGCGCCGTACCGCTGATGACATACAGATACCGGGACAGCTGCACCCGGATGCCCATGACATCCGCTGTTGCCGGACTGTCGCCGATAGCCTTCAGATGAAGGCCCAGTGAGGTGTAATGAATCAGCAGGTGAAGCACAATCACCAGGAAAATACTGAACCACGTGAGTGCGTCCATATGGGCGAACAGCTCGCCGATTACCGGGATGGATTCCAGAAAAGGAAGGTCCACAATAGGGGCTTTGCCCGGCAGGGGCTGGCCGCTGATGGACTTGCCCAGATATGCACTGAGTCCACTGCCGAACAGGGTCATGGCCAAGCCGGTCATGGCGTGATTGGCCCGCAGCGTCACGGTCAGGAATGCATGCAGCACACCAAGCAGCGCCGTCACTGCAACTGCAGAGATCAGAGTCAAAGCAAGGCTGCCTGTGCGGATATAAACCAGGCAGGTAACCACAGCGCCCATAAGCATAATGCCTTCAGCGCCAAGCTGGATGATGCCGGCCCGTTCATTGAGAATGCCGCCCAGTGTCGCCAGCAGAAGCGGAGTGCCGGCGGAAACTGCCGCCACCAGCAATTGAACGGAGAAGCTGTACAGGTTGAAATCGTTCATATGCTTGTCTTAAGCCTCCTTAGTTCTTCCGCAAGCGGAATCTGACCAGCATGTCTCCGGCGATCAGGAAAAACAGAATCGCCCCTTGCAGCATATCCGAAATGGATGAGGGCAGCCCGATGGTCTGCACACTGTAGCCGCCGACAATCAAGGCGCCGAACAGCACGGAGGAAACCACGATGCCCAGGGGATTCAGCTTGGCCAGCCACGCCACGATGATGGCCGTATAGCCGTAGCCGGGGGAGATGCCCTGCATCAGCTTGTGGGTGACGCCGGAAACCTCCGACATACCGGCAAGGCCCGCCAGTCCTCCGCTGATCAGCATCACGATCAGAATGTGGCGTTTAATATGAATGCCCGCATACTTGGCGGCATTAGGATTGGCGCCGATCAGGCGGAGCTCATAGCCCCACTTGGTGTATTTGACCATCAGGAAATAAATCAGCACCGCAATCAACCCGAAAATCAGCCCGAAATGCAGGCGCGTTGTGCCCAGCACAGGCAGGGATTGGGCTCCCGTAAACACGGGAGAGCCGGGGAAGTTAAAGCCCTTAGGGTCCTTCCAAGGACCGAAGACCACATAATCCATAGCCAGCAGAGCCACATAGTTCAACATTAATGAAGTAATCAGCTCGTTCACCTGAAAATAAACCTTGGGCAGTGCTGTCAGCAAGCCCCATAAGCCGCCTGCTGCAATACTGGCGATAACCATTACCGGAATAGCTACATAGCCGGACACGCCAGGCATATAAATGGTGACGGCAGTGGCTGCCATGGCCCCGGCCACAAATTGGCCTTCCGCACCGATATTCCATACGGAAATCCGGTATGCCACAGCAATACCAAGACCGCACAGCAGAAGAGGAATGGCCTTCACCAGCGTCTCGGTAAAGCCGTAGCTGGAGCCGAAGGCGCCGTCGAACATTTTGGCGTAAACCGTAAACGGGTTCATGCCGTTCGCTGCAATAAACACGGCGCAGGCTGCCAGCGCCAATATAATGGAGACCACGGGGGCCCACCACGGGGTCTTGATAATGGACATATCCAGTTGGAACCGATATGAAAAACCCTTCTTTTCCTTCACCGCTGCGGTGTCGGCGATGCCTTGCCGGCTCATACGGCAGCCCCTTTCTCGTGTTTAATACCGGCCATCAGCATCCCGATTTGCTCCCGGTTGGCTTCCTCGAAGGTTTGCTCGCCGATAATCTGGCCGTTATAGATAACCAGAATCCGGTCGGACAGCTGTAAGAGCTCATCCAGGTCCTCCGAAATCAGCAGCACACCGCTGCCGGATTGGCGCAGCTCCATCAGAAGCTTATGCACACCTTCTGTTGCGCCCACGTCCAGACCCTGGGTGGGATGGACGGCTACCATCAGCTTCGGACGGTGGCTGATCTCCCGGGCGAACAGCAGCTTTTGCTGGTTGCCGCCGGACAGCTGCTGGACAGGGGCGTCCAAGGAAGCAGTCTGCACATCGAAATCCTCCACTAAAGACTGGGACCAAATGCGGTTCTTCATAGAGCGGAGCATGCCAAAAATGGAGTGCTCCGGCGTACGGTACGACTTAAACAGCAGATTATCCACGGAGCCCAAACGGCCAGCAAGGCCGCTTTTCATCCGGTTTTCCGGAACATGGGCAATGCCTGCATCGATAGCACCTCTGACAGAGGCACCCTTTACCCGTTTGCCGTCAAAATGGATTTCGCCGTCCCGCCAAGGGTGCAGACCAGTCAGAACCTCGGCCAGCTCCTTCTGGCCGTTGCCGGCAACACCAGCAATGCCCACAATCTCTCCCTCACGGACGTGAAGGGACAGATGATCCAAAACCTTGCGGCCATGCTCGGCGAATACGTTCAGATTCTTCACTTCAAGCAGCCGTTTTCCCTTAGTGGCGGTACGGGGCTGCCGGACGATGGTAACCTCACGGCCCACCATCAGCTGGGCCAATTCCCGCTCGTTGGTGTCCGCCGTATTCAGGGTCGTAATCATCCGCCCCTTGCGCATCACCGAAATCCGGTCGGATACGGCCAGCACTTCCTTCATCTTATGTGTGGTAATAATGACGGTTTTGCCCTCTTGCTTCATGCGGATCAGGGTGGCAAACAGCTGCTCCGCCTCACCCGGAGTCAGCACCGAGGTGGGCTCATCCAGAATGATGATATTGGCCCCACGGTACAGGGTCTTCACAATCTCCACCCGCTGCTGCTCGCCGACGGACAGCTGCCAGATGGGGCGGTCTACCGGGAACGCAAGCCCGAAGTGCTCCGCCAGCTCTTCAATTTCCCTGCATTTGGCCTTCAACCATTTCGTGCCGCGCCAAAAAGACGCCTTTTCGCCAAGCACGATGTTCTCTGCCGCTGTCAGTGTGTGGACTAACCTGAAATTCTGAAACACCATCCCCACACCCAATGCGGCTGCATCCTTGGGAGAGCGGATTTTTACCGGCTTCCCGCGAATAATAATATCGCCTTCATCAGCGCGGTAAACGCCTGACAGCATGCTCATCATCGTGCTTTTGCCGGCTCCATTCTCGCCCAGAAGCGCATGGATTTCACCGACAGATGCCGAAAAATCGACTTGATCGTTTGCGAGCACCGAACCGAACCGTTTTACTATCCGTTTC